>CALBDV010000515.1 GCA_937927565.1 uncultured Holophagales bacterium | reverse complement strand
CGATCGTCGCCCGGTCGACGCAGGAGTTCGCCCCGATCTCGACGTCGTCGGCGATTTCGACGGTCCCGATCTGCGGGACCTTCTCCTGAACGCCGCGCGCGTCGCGCTCGTAGCCGAACCCGTCGCTCCCGATCACGCTTCCCGCGTGGATTCTCACGCGGCAGCCCACCGTGACGCCGGGGTAGAGGACGACACCCGGAAAGAGGACCGAGTCGTCGCCGACGCGAGCGCCGGTCCCGACGACGGCGAGGGGATGGACGCGGACGCGGGCGCCGACGCGGGCCCCGGCTTCTACCACGGCGCCGGGACCGACCCAGCACGCTTCTCCCAGCTCCGCCTCCGGGTCGACGTGGGCGCGCGGGTCGACGCCCGGTCCCTGCTCCTCGCCGGGCGCGAAGAACGAAAGGAGCGCGAGAAACGCCTTGCGAGTTTCGGCGACACGGATGAGGGGGCGTCCCGACGCATCCGTTCCGGGCGGCACGACGAGAGCCGACGCGCGACACGTACCGATCGCGGCGAGGGCCTTTCGTCCCGAGAGAACGGCGATGGCTCGCTCGCCGGCCTCTTCCGGGGGCTCGATCCGGTCGATCGGCGTGCCCGGTTCGCCGTCGAGCTCCCCCCCGACGAGTGCCGCCAGCTCTCCGAGCGTCGTCGTCCTCATCGACCGCTCCCTTCTTCGGTGGCGACGGTGCCGCCGAAGGCGGGAACTCGCGCGGGACGCCCCTCCGCTGCCGCGAGGACGGCCTCGGCCGCCCGCGCGTCGCTGCCGCCCGCGAAGAGGAGGCGCGACACGTCCGAGAGCGCCCGGCGCTGCTGCTCCCACAGGGCCTCGTCCTCGAGGAGCCGCGATGCGGCGTTCGCGATCTCGGCGCCGGTGGCCTGCCGCTGGATCCGCTCGGGGATCGCACGCCGTCCGAGGACGAGGTTCGGGAGGCCGACGGTGTCCGAGTCCATGAGGCCGAGCGCGATGGCGCTCCGGACGACTCCGGTCGTCAGCGCGGCGACGCGGTACGTGATGACCATCGGCGTCCCGAGCAGCGCGGCCTCGAGCGAAGCCGTCCCCGACGCGAGGATGGCGAGGTCGGCCGCCCGAAGCGCGTCGTGGCTGCTCGCAGCCGTGACGACGACGCCCTCGAGTCCTCGCCGGGCCACCTCCGTCTCGATCTGCGTTGCGAAGCGGGGATCGGCGACGGGAAGAAGGAAGCGGGTGGATCCGTCCCGCTCCCTCAGGAGTCGCGCGGCGTCGAGGAGGACGGGGGCAAGTCGCCTCACCTCGTGCCGGCGGCTCCCCGGGAGGATCGCCACGACGGGGCCGGAAGAGAGGCCGAGAGCCGCCCGCGCGCGACGCTTCTCTTCCTCCGTTGCGGGACGGAGGAGATCCCCGAGGTAGTGGCCGACGAAGGTCGTCGAGGATCCGGCCGCCCGCCAGACGCGCTCCTCGTCGGGAAAGGAGGTGAGGATCTCGTCGAAGCTCGGCGCGAAGGCGCGGGCGAGGGAGCGCCAGATCCAGACCTGGGGCGGAAAGTAGGAGAGCGTCGGGACGCCACGGCCCCGGAGCCACCTCCCGAGGGCCACGTGGAAGATGTCGTTCGCGATGAGGACGGCGGCGTCGGGCGGGGACGCCAGGACGCGGCGACGGAGCGACGCGAACGCGCGCACCAGGCCCGGAACGACGCGGAACGACTCGGAGATCCCGACGGTGCCGAGGGCGTTCGTGTCGCGGAGGATCTCGACGCCTGCCTCGGCCATCCTCGGGCCTCCAAGACCGAAGAGCGAGATTTCTCCGCGTCGCTCGCGCAGCTCACGGGCGAGGCGCGCGCCGGCGACGTCGCCCGACACCTCTCCTGCGCTCAGGAGGATTCTCACGCGGTCCCCTTCCATCGGGCACGGAGGCGCAGCGTGGCCTCGAGGAGGGCGAGCTGGGCGAGCGGCACGGCGACCGCGTGGAGGGCCAGCGGTGCCACCGCCGGGTTGCGTCCCTCGAGCGCCTGCGCCACGACGGCGCGCGCCGCCACGAACGTTCCCGCCAGGAGGAGGAAGAGAGCCAGCCGCCGTTTCATTCCGTAGCGGAGGATAAGGCGGCCTCGAGGAGTGGACCCAGACCCGTCTCGCAGAGGACTCCCGACACCCAGTCGTCGAACCCGGTGGAACCCGAGGGCCGCGCAACGGCGTGGAAGACGAGCCGGGCCTCGGCGGCGCGCTCGCTGCCGACCGACGCCCTGGTCCGGGCGGCCCAGACGCCGCCGCGGGGCGCGTCGATCTCCGCCTCGAGACGAATCTCCTCGCCGGGGCGGACGAAACGCCTGAATTTCGCCCTCTCGACCATCAGGAGGAGCGGAAACCTCTCCGGGGCGAGCTGCGCGGCGAGGGCCCAGCCCGCCGTCTGACCCATCGCCTCCGTCAGGAGGACGCCGGGGACGACAGGGAAGCCGGGAAAGTGGTCGGCGAAAACGGGATCCTCGGGCCTGAAGGTCTTCAGCGCCGTCGCGGCTCGCCCGGGCTCGACCGACAGGAACCGGTCGACGAGGACGAACCGCACGGACGGCTGGATCTTCAGGAGGCGACGATCGTCCCGCGCAGGAGCTTCACTCCGAGAGCGACGACGGCGGCCGCGAAGACGAAGAGGCCGAGGGTCGACGCCGTCGGGATCGGGTCGCCGGCCGCGAGGGCCGCGCCGGAGACGGGAGGCCCCGTCGTCGTGACGAGCCCGCCGTTCGCCACCTGGACGGTGACGGTGTCGGGCCACCCGTCAGCGTTCGTGTCGGTCAGGGGAACGTAGATCTGGGGTGTCGAGTCGGTGGTGACGCCGAGCATTCCCGCCCCGCCCGTCGTCCAGGGCACGGTGATGTAGTCCGGGCGTCCGTCCCCCGTGGCGTCCCTCGGGACGAGGCTCATCCGCGTCTGCGGGACCGGGCCCGAAGGCCTGGACCCCTGCACCTGCAGCGACTCGTAGATCCCGTCGCCGTTCAGGTCGAGGAGCTGTCCCGTCCCGGTTGCCCTGACCGCGAGGGGTCTCATCCCGGAACCCTGCCTCGTCGGCGTTTCGTAGTCCTCCTCGGTGAAGGTGAACAGGGTCCCGTCCTCGTTCGTGGAGACGCGCTGCATCACGCCGTTCGGCCTCATGAGCGAGCCGCCGACACCGGCGTCCTCGTAGACTTCCGCGCACGGGCTTTCCGACGAGCCGATGACGGCCGGGTATCCGACGACCCGCGTGCAACCCTCGCCGACGAGCTCCGGGGAACCCGTCAGCTCGCCCGCCTGCGGTGAGCCGTCGCCATTCAGGTCGAACCAGAGCGGGTGCGCCGAGCTCCAGGGACCCGGTCCGGCGCTTGGTCCCGGCGTGGGCGTCGGCGTCGGCTGACCCAGCAGGGTCCCGGACCCGGCCAGAAGGAACAGTGCGGCGGTGGCGGCAAGGCACTTCGACACGATTCGTCTCATGGCGACCCCCTCGTTCCGGAAAATTCTGAAATCGGGCGAGAGTGTAGCAAACCGCCAGAGGCAGGTTCTTTCGCCGCTCCGACCGGCCTGCGTCCCGGGGAGGGGGAGGTGTCGGGGCGACTTCGCTAGACTCGCCCGCCGCGCCATGAGCCGTCGTCCCCGCCCGCCGGAGCGTTCTGCCCTGCTCTCGTCTGTCGGTCGCAGGGTCGCGTTCGGGGCGTACGGGGCCGTCGCGGAGGCGGCGGTCGCCGTCGCGCGAGGAGTCCTCCTCCGCGGGGCCGGGGCGGCGGAGCGCGCCGAGCGGCTCGGTGGGGCCCTTCCGCGCTGCGGTTCCGGTCGTCTCCTCCTGCACGCCGTCTCGGCCGGGGAAATGGTGGCCGCGTCGGCCCTGGCGGCGGCGATCGAGCGAACCGCGCCGGGGCTGAAGGTGGTGCTCACGACCGGAACGCGCGAGGGGCGGTCCGTCGCCGAGCGTCTGCTTGAATCCTGCGGCGCGGTGGAGGCGGTCTCCTTCCTTCCGTGGGACCGGCCGGGGGCTGTCCGCCGGTGGCTCTCCCGGCTCGCTCCCTCGGCCGTGGTGACGATCGAGGCCGAGCTCTGGCCCGGGCTCTTCCTCGGCGCGCGTTCCCTCGGCATCCCGGTCGCCGTGGCGAGCGGCCGGCTCCGCCCGGGCGAGGCGCGGCGGTATGCGCTCGCGCGCCCCGTCTTCCGCCCGGTCGTGGAAGCCGTGTCCTGGATCGGCGCGCGAACGGAGGAGGACCGCGGGAGATTCATCGCGATCGGTGCGAGTCCCTCTCGCGTCGAGGTCACCGGGGACCTGAAGCTCGACGCACCGGCACCGTCCGCGGCGCTTCCGCCCGGATGGGAAGCCTGGTTCGCCGTCGGCCCTCCTCTCCTCGTCGGCGTGAGCACGCACGCCCCCGAGGAGGATCTCCTCCTTGCCGCGGTGAAGCGGTTGCGTGAGATGGGAACCGTGGTGCGTCTCGCGCTCGCGCCCCGGCACGTCTCGAGGGGGGCCGAGGTCGAGCAGCTCGCGCGCCGCGCGGGCTTCGAGACCCGACTCCTCTCGGGGTCTCCCGGTTCCGCGGATGTCGTCGTCCTCGACGCCTTCGGACTCCTTCCCGCGCTCTCTGCGCACGCCGCGATCGCGTTTCTCGGGGGGACGATCGCACCTGTCGGCGGGCACAGCCCGGTGGGCGCGGCGGAGGCGGGCGTGCCGCTGCTCGCGGGACCTTCGCTGGAGGGGGTGCGCGACGTGGCGGATGCTCTTCGCTCCGTGGGGGCGCTCGTCGACGTGAGCCGTGAACGTGCGGTCGCGGAGATCTCCGCATCCGTGACGAAGCTCCTTGCCGACGGGGTTGACCGCCGGCGTCGCGGGGAGGCGGGACGCCGCGCGCTCGGCAGCCTGCGGGGCGCCGCGGCGCGGACGGCGGCGAGAGTTCTCGGCCTGCTCGGCGCTCAGCCGTAGGTGTTCGCGACGGGCTCGAGCTGGTCGGCGAAGAGGGCCCGGAAGGGGGGACACGATTCGAGGAGGCGCAACGCCGGGCCGTCTCCCGCAATACGCCCGTCCACGAGGACGACCACCCGCGGGTAACGCGCCACGGTGGAGAGGCGGTGTGCCATCACGATCACCGTCCGCCGCGAGAGCCACGGCCCGAGGTCGTCGAGGAGCCTGCCCTCCGTCTCGCTGTCGAGCGCGCTCGTCGCCTCGTCGAGCACCAGGACCGGCGGGTTGGTGAGAACGGCCCGCGCGAGGGCGATCCGCTGCTTCTGGCCTCCCGAGAGGTTGCGGCCGGCCTCGAGCAGCGACCCGTCGATCCCGCCGGGTATCGCGGCGACGAGACCTTCGAGGCCGCAGAGACGGACCGCCTCGACGGCCTCCTCCCGCGACGCTTCCGGGCGGCCGAACAGGACGTTCTGAGCCAGCGTCCCCCGGAAGAGGAACGGCTCCTGCTCGACGAGCCTCACGGCGCTCCGAAGTTCGCGCAGGCTCGCCTCTCGGACGTCGACCCCGTCGAGCGAGACGGTCCCTTCGTCCGGCGTGAGGAAGCCCGTCAGCATCGCCGCGAGCGTGCTCTTCCCTCCGCCGCTGGCCGCGACGACCGCGACCGTCTCGCCCGGGGCAATCCTCAGGTCGATCCGCTCGAGGAGCGGGCGGGACGTATCGTGACGGAAGCGGACGCCGTCGAGAACGAGGCCGCCTCGCACGGGGCGCGGGAGGGGGGCTCCTCCCTGTCGCTCGAGGAAGCCGAAGTCGATCACCTCGTAGACCCGCGCCGCCGCCGCGAGCGTCCGCTGGAGCATCGCGTGGACGTCGGCGAGACGTCGGACCGGCTCCACCGTCCTCGCCGCGAAGAGACAGAACGCGAGGAGCCCGGCCGGCGTCAGCTCCTTCGCCATGGCGAGGCGGCTCCCCCAGCCGATCGCGCCGAGGAACCCCAGGCCCGTCACGAGAAAGATCGAGGCCAGGGCGGCGGCGGACCAGAGCTCGGCGGCGAGGACGCTCCTGCGGTAGGTCGCGTTCGTCGCGGCGAATCGCTCCGCCTCGCGCTCCCCGGCGTCGTAGCCCTGAATGGTCGTCAGGCCGGAGAGCTGCTCGGCGAAGACGGCGTGGAGCCCGCCCAGCTCCCTTTGCGCGACGCCCCCCTTCCTCCGCACGACCCGTCCGAGGCGGCCGAGAACGAGGCCGAGGAGCGGGGCCACGATGACGGCCGCGAGGGCGAGGCGCCACTCCACGAAGAACGCGATGGCGATCGAGCCGACCGCGTCGAGGCCGTCCCCGACGAGTCTCTTCAGCAGCGTCTCGACGAACCCCGAGAGACTGCCGGCGTCCGAGAAGATCCTGGAGACGAGCTCGCCAGCCGGACGGCTCCGCACCGCGAGCGCGCGGCTCGCCAGGATCCTCCGCGTCGCCTGGTCGCGAAGGCGCTCCAGAAGGCGCTGGTTGACGCTGGCAACCAGGTAGCGCGATGAAACGACGGCCATGGCGAGAAGAAGGGTGGCTCCCGCGGCCTTCACCAGAAGCGCGCGAACGGGGAGGAACGAGCCGCCCGTGAGCGGCCCCTCCAGCCACTCCTTGACGAGCCACGTCAGGAGGAGCTGCGCGCCGGCCACCGTCGCGAGCGTCGCCGCCGCCCCCGCGAAGCGTGAGCGTTCGATCGCCGCGTCCTTCGCGATCCGGAGGAGAAGGCGTCGTCCGGCGCCCGGCGCCAGGATCCCGTCGTTCACGCGGGGAGGCTCTCGGGTCTCTTGCCGCGCCGGAGGGCCCGGCGCCGCAGGGAGCTCGCGACGCGTCTCCAGTGCTCCGCCGTGGTCCGGACCAGGAGCAGCGACTCTCGCGGGTCGACGAAGAGGCGGGAGACGATCCGCCCGTTCTTCCTCGCGTTGCGCGCCGCCTGGCGGGCCTGATCGGCGAGCCAGCGGCGGATCGGCCAGACCTCGACGACGATCTCCTCCCCGCCGAGGCCCGCCCACGCCACGTAGCGCTTGTGCCCGTCGGCGACGAGCCATCTCCCGAGGAGCCGGATGACCGAGACCGGCGGGAAGCGGTCGCCCGCGGACATCCTCTCGCGGTACCCGCGAATCACCTCCGGCGCGTGCGTGAGCTCGAGGAGGTCGACGACCTCCTCGATGCGAAGAACCCGCGTCGGGTGAGCGGCGAGCGCGGGGTCGAAGCCCCGGGGGTGCTCGGAGGGCCGGCCTTTCTCCACGGTGGCCGGACCATGCCGTCCCACCCCGGCGTACGTCAAGCCAGCTCTCGGCGCCCGCCGGGCGGGAAACTGGGGAACTGCGTCATCGCCGTCTGCTCAGCACCACGGTGCGGCGGTGAACGGACGACAGCACGTCCTGTCTGCGCGTCGGGCCGAGCAGCCGGTTCAGGCGGTCCACGTCGGCGGGCCGAATCACACAGAGCACCGCGTCGCGAGATCCGAAGAAAGCGAGGACCTCGGCGTCGCTGGCGATCACCTCTATCGGGTGATCGCTCCAGTACGGCCGCTTCGTCGAGTCCATCACGACCACCGGGTTTCCCGAGCTGTAGTGCACGCCGCGGGCGGAGATCTTGCTCGCGACGATGGTCTCGCCCGCGAGGCCGTACCGGGCGACGAGGAGCGGGACGTCGGCGTCCGTGAAGGCCAGGGCCATCGCCGGCGGAACGTTCAGGGTTGCGAGGAGCACCATGGACAGCAGGCCGACGGTATTCAGAACGACGGCTTCAGCGAACCTTCGCGCGAGAAGAAGGCCTGCGATGACGAAGAGGGCGACGCCGTAGACGCCGCCGGCGAGAACGACAGGGCGGAACGTCTCGACCACGGATTCCCGGGCGACGAACGGCCATGCCAGGAGACTTCCGGCCAGGAGGCCGGCGCCCCCGAGGATGGACACCGCCGCCGCCGCGGTCCGCCGCCGCGCCGAAGCAGCCCCCGCGGCGACCGACACCGCGACGAGCAGCGCCAGCGCCGGGAAGAGCGGCAGGATGTAGCTCGGCAGCTTGGAGTGCGCGAGCGCGAAGACCACGTAGACCGAGCCGATCCAGGTCAGGAGGTAGACGTGCAGTGGGCGGTGCTCGCGAAAGCCGGCCCCGAGGAATGCGAAGAGCCCCGTCCACGGCAACATGCCGACGACGATCACGCCGGGGTAGAAGTACCAGTGGTCCAGGCGCGGATGCTCCGCCCGCAGGATCCGGTGCCAGTTGTCGTGGACGAGGAACTCCCAGGTGAATGCGCGCCCGTGGACGAGCGTCGCGTGCAGGTACCAGGGGGCAGCGACGCCGAAGAGAACGAGCCACCAGGGGTGGACGAGAAAGGCCCTGAGCCCCGCCCTGTCACGCAGGAAGAGAAGGAACAGGATCGCAGCCGGCAGCAGCAGGAAGAGCGCGACCGGTCCCTTCGTGAGGATGGCCAGCGCCGCCAGCACGGCGAATCCGTGAAGGTACGCCCGGCAGCGCCGGTCGTACCAGAGGTAGAAGACGAAATGGGCGCCGGCGACGAGCGTGGTGAACACCATGTCGGTGAGCAGCGCGATGGACTGGCCGAGGTAGGCGAGCGACGTGAGAAGCACGAGCGCAGCAAGCGCCGCGACGCCGCTGGCCAGGAAGCGGCGGCCGAAGAGGAAGGTCGCCAGCGCACCGAGGATCCCGAAGAGCGCCGGCACCAGGCGTGCCGTCCACGGGTGCTCTCCGAGCAGCGCGAACGAGGCCGCCAGCAGCCAGTAGGTGAGGGGCGGCTTCTCGAACTGCGGCTGGCCGAACAGCAGGGGAGTCAGCGGGCTCGGAGTCGCCAGCATCTCCCGCGCGGTCTGGGCGTAGAAGACCTCGTCGGGGTCCGTGAGCGGCAGGGCGTCGAGCGCCAGGGCAATGACGAACACGGCCGCCGCCATCAGGCCCAGATAGACGGCCGCGGGGTGCCGTGGCCACGTCGGCGGGAAGGCCGGTTCGTCAGGCGTCGTCACGGCGGGGTCCTCGTTGCGTGACCGGCGCCGATGAGCCGGCCCGCTCGCCGAAGGAGGCGCTCGCCGACCTTCACGGCCCGCTCGAGCGGCATCACGGTGTCGACGAGAGCCCTTTCGGAGGTCGTCAGGAGATCCGGTACGACGCGGGCTTTCAGGCGCGCGATCGAGCGCTCGTCGTAGCGGGCGGCGAGGGCGACGAGACGCCTTCCGAGCGGCCCGGCCCAGGCAGGAACGACGAAGGACGCCCCGAAGTCGACGAGTGCCGCGCCGCCCGCGGGAGTGACGAGGACGTTCCGCTTCACGTCGCCGTGGAGGACTCCGCGCGAACGGAGGCGCACGAGGAGGACGTCGAGATCGTCGAAGAAGGCCTGCGTCACGCCCTCTGCCTGGGGTGCCACGCACGGGAACCCCTCGATCCGTTCGAGAAGAAGCGCGTCGGCGGCGGGGCGGGCGAGGAGTCGCGGGACCCCGGCGACGCCGTCGAGGCGGGCGTAGGCACGAGCTTCGCGCCCCGCCATCAGGACGCCCACGGTGAAGCGGACCAGTGCGCTGCTGCGCGAGAAGTCCTTCCTCACGGCCGGGCCCGAGGGCGTTTCGACCACCCTGACGAACGCGGAGGCGGCCCCGCCCGGCCGAAGAATGGCCCCGTCCACGCACCGTGCAGGCGCATGCCGTCTCTCCATCGGCCCCTCGAATCTCCCCTGCGTACTCACGATTCGTGGTGAGTGTGCCCGAGAATCGATGCCCCTCGCCATGAGACCATGGACGTCATCGGCGCGCCTGAGCTTTCGATCGTCGTCTGCACCTACCAGAGGCCCAGGAACCTCTCGGCGTGCCTGGATTCCATCGCCCGCCAGGAGGCTGTGGGAGAGCGGTTCGACCTGACGGTTGCGGACGACGGCTCGGGTGACGAGACGCCGCGCGTGGTGGAGGATTTCCGGCGCCGGGCGGCGTTCCCCGTTCGCTTCGTCACCCACGAGCACCTCGGGTACCGGGTCGCGCGCTGCCGCAACGCGGGGATCCGGGCCAGCAGCGGGTCGTACGTGCTGCTCGTCGACGGCGACTGCGTCCTGCCGCCCGACCACGTGCGCATCCACCTGGACCAGCGACGTCCGGGAGTCGTCTGGGGAGGCGACTGCCTCCGCCTGACGGCGGAGCAGTCCGACCGGGTCGGGCAGGGGTGCGGAGCGGACGAGCTCGCCCGGATGCCGTCGCTGCGGGAACGGTGGAGGGTGACGAGGGACGATCTGGACGCCAGGCTGAACTGGTTGCTTCGGAATCCCCACAAGCCGAAGCTGTTCGCGAACGACATCGGGGTCTGGCGGAGCGACCTGGAGCGGGTGAACGGCTTCGATGAGAAGTTTCGCGACTACGGTGGCGAGGACGACGACCTGCGGACGCGGTTCCTGCAGGCCGGAGTGGAAGTCCGTTCGATCCGGCATCTCACGCGCTCCTTCCACCTCTGGCATCCGCCCGACCCGACGGTGCCGAGACGCTGGACGGAGAGTCGCAACGCCTCTCTTGTGCAACGCCGCTTCCGGCTGACCCGGTGTGTCGACGGGCTGGTGAAACGCCGGCTGGAGGACCTGACGGTCCGCGTTCGCAACGCCTCCCGGGTCCCGGCGACGATCGCCGGGGCCTTCTCCTGCCGGAAGGGGCCGTCCGCCGTCGGCGAACGCGTGGACGTCGAGTGCCTCTTCCTGCCGGGGAGCGAGGGCTTCACCGGCAACGCGGACTGCAACCTGCTGGTCCTGGCCGATCGGGTGGCCCGCCCACCGCTCGGCCGTACCGATGTCCTGGTCACGGATCTCGATGACGTCCGCTTCGACGCACGACCGCGCTTTCGCAAGAGCGAGATCTCCCGGGTGTGGGAGGCCATCCTCTGAACGGCGTCGGCCGGCCAGGCTCGACTCGAAGACGCTACTCCCCGAGGTGTCCGGGCCGTGGTTCCTCGCCGCCGTGCCGCCGTCGCCAGATCCTGGCGTAGCGCAGGAAGAAATAGAACGCCATCAGCGTGGCGCCGAGGAAGCCGCGCGGGCCGTCCAGGAACCCGAGCTGCAGCACGTACTTGTGCAGGAAGACGAGCGGCGGCTCCGCGATCATCCCGAACCAGACTCTCGGCGAGGGCGTGTCCTGGTCGCGAACGGAGATGATCTCGGTGTACCGGTCGATTTTCTGCAGCTGATGGCCGAGATCGCGATAGGGGAAGTGCAGGATCCTCCCGGGAATCAACCTGCTGCGGCCACTCGTCAGCTCCAGCGACTCGTGGACGACATCCGGTTTCCAGCGAGCGGCCCCTCGGCGCACCAGCCGGAGCTTCGGATCGGTGAGCCAGGCACCGTGCTCGGTCCATCCCCCGAGATAGAACGTGCGCATGCGCAGCCGAAAGCCCGTGACGTCTTGCGGCGGGAAGGCCTGCAGGACCGCCGCGATGGCGCTCCGGGCCTCGCCGTCCAGCCACTCGTCGGCATCCAGGAAGAGCAGCCAGTCGCAGTCGGCCTTCTCCATCGCGAGCTGCTTCTGCCTGCCGTAACCCAGGAACTCCTGGGTCCAAACTACGGCGCCGGCGGCCTCCGCGATCTCCCTCGTACGGTCGGTGCTTCCCGAATCCACGACGACCAGCTGGTGTGCCAGGCCGGCGACGGAGGCCAGGCAACGGCCGATGTTCGCTTCCTCGTTCAGGGTGATCACGACCAGCGCGAGAGTCGGCGACGCCGAGGTGCCCGTCATCGGAGCTTTCCCTGCGCGTGCCGGGCGCGCCAGGCGCGGAGGGCCTCGATGTCCACCACGACGGCAGCGAGTCTCTCGTCGCCGACCGCGCCGATCACGGCTCCCTCCTGACCCCGGGCCCGGAGGTCCCGCGCGAGGCGCCACGCTGCGCTCGTCCCCCATCCGCCGGTGAGGACGCCGACCCGGCCTTCGGGTCCCCCGTCGTGTCCCTCGATCCAGCTCAGCGCGAGCTCCACCGGGTCGTTCTTGCCGCCCGGCTCCTCCGGCAGGCTCCAGCTCCATACCATCGCGAACGAATGCCCCAGCGCCTCGAGCCTTCGTCCTCCGAATGCCGGTTCCGGAGCGAGCACGCGGCTTTCGCGCGGCACCAGCGGAAGGAGCAGCATGGCGGTCTGCATGTCGGTGATCCAGAACGCCTGAGGCGCGTGCCTCACCCACGTGGACACGCGTTCGACGGAGGCCTGCCGGATCACCCGCTCCTCGTCCTCGGCATCGATCGTCCCCGAGGCGCTGGCCCGGACGAGAAGGACCAGGCGCGTGCCGACCGATCCGAGGAGCAGGGCCGACGCCGCACCAGCCAGCCAGAGGCGCGAGCGCCTGTGGCGGGGGAGCTCCGCACCGGTCCGCCCCTGTCCTGACAACCGCCCGACGAGCCAGGCCACGCCCGAGGCGCCGGCCGCGACCTGTACGGTGACGAGGTAGAGGGAGTGGCGCGTTCCGCCCAGCGGCACCAGCCCGGACCAGGAGAGGCCGACGGCCAGGCCGGCCACGGTGAGCGTCACGAACGCCGCGAAGCCTCGTCTTCGCCTGCAGGCGAGGACGATCGAAAGGAGCACGGGCAGAAGGACCATCGGACGCAGCTCGCGGGACCAGGCGTAGCCGCTCGCCTTCAGGAGGGCGGTGACCCCCGCGACCGGGTTGGTGACGAACTGCCCGTGGAGCCAGGTTTCCTGCGCCTCCAGATGGGACGGGCTGCCGATGACGAACGGCTTCACGTGCGTGACGAAGGACCAGGCCATGACCGCCAGGACCGGCAGGAACGCGCAGAGGAGACCTGCGGCCTGCCGGCGGGAGAGGCGGCCAGCCACGAGAGCGCCGAGGAGGACGATCCCGACGCCGCCCACGACGAGGTACGACGTGTAGAGAAGCAGCACCGCCGCCGTGAACGCGGCGCCGCACAGGACGAGCCAGCGAAGGCGCCCGGTCTCCAGGGTGCGCAGAAGGGCGCCCAGGCCGAGGGCGAGCGCCAGGGCCTGCAAGGAGTACTGCCGCATCGTCACGGACTGGAGCGCGAGGGCGGGCGAAAGCGCCCCGACCAGAGCTCCGAACCAGGCCCCGGCAACGCTGCCGAGGTCCCCTCCCTCCGCGGAGCCGGCGGCGCCTCCAAGAAAGCCGAATGCGACGATCGCCAGCAGGCCAGCCACCAGCGACGGCAGCCGAAGCGTGTGCGGGTCCTCCCCCAGCCGGACCAGCGGACCCAGGATCCAGTAGTACAGCGGCGGATGGACGAGGCCGCGGACCATGGCGCTCGCCTCGTCGGCGGAGGGCGTCGTGACCAGCTGGTGGTATAGGCCCTCGTCGGGGTTGAACCAGTAGTCCGTGGACCCGAGTCGAAGCCGGAGCAGCAGTCCCAGGACGAACGCCAGGAGCACGCCGGCCGTGAGCAGGGTGGCGCGTCGAGGTACGGATCCGGTCACGCGTGCGTCTCCGCTTCGGCGTGGCCCCTGCCCGGCCACCCGCTGGCGCCGACCTGCTCCATCAGGATCAGGATCGCGAGCGGGAAGAGGTGGAGAAGGAGGCGGGAGAAGGCCGTGGCGAGGTGCCAGTGGACGTGATTCGGCGTCACGATGAAGATGCCGATGTCGGCGGCGAAGACGGCCAGGGCCGTGACGCGCCAGAAGAACGGCGTCGGCAGGAGCCTCGGTCGGCGCAGGGCCAGCAGGCCCGTGACGACGAGGAGCCAGCCCCACCCCCACACCTTCCAGTTGGTGAGCTGGCGCAGGACGAACGGTGCGATCTCGACGGGTCTCCAGCCGAGCTGGCGGAGCCAGGCGAGGCTGAACACGACCGAGTAGCGCTCCGACCAGGCCGGCGCAGGAGTCCACCGGTGCGCCGCGAGGCTGAGGGCGAGGAAGAGCAGCGCCGGAGCCGCCACCGTCGCGGTGCTGCGCGCGAGGCCGGCCGTTCTCGGGGCCATGCGGCGCCAGAGAGTCACGAGGAGCGCGAGCCCGAGAGCCATCGCCCAGATCGCTCCTTCCTGCTTGGTCGCGAGTGCGGCGCCGAGGAGGAGTCCTGCCAGCAGCGCATCGCGGGAGCCTGGATGGTCGATCGCCCGGCCGAGCAGAACCGTCGCCCCCGTCACGAACGCGGCGAAGGGCAGGTCCGCGTAGGCGGTCATCCCGCGACCCTCCGAGGGGCCGATCAGCATCGGCGTGGCCAGGAGAAGCAACCCCCAGAGGCCGCCGGCCCGAGGGCCATGGAGCCGGCGCGCCTCGCCCGCGACGACGAGCGCGAGGCTGAGGCTGAAGAGCAGGAACAGCAGCTTCAGGAAGCGATCGTCCCCGGAGCCCTTGAGGGTGAACAGCGAAGCCTCGAGGAGCGGGACGAGCAGCGGATACCGGGCGTGGATGTGGATGTAGCCGGTGTCGCGGAATGCCTCGCCGAGGACGCTGCCCTCGTGGTAGAGGACCCGGGCCTTCAGGCCGAAGATGGCGCGCTCGTCCCAGGCGACGAAAGGCCCGAGTGCAGCCGAGAACGCGAGCAGGACCAGCAGAAGGGTGACGACGCGCAGCCAGGATGGCAGGGCGTACAGGAGGTCCAGCCCGAAGAACCGGGCGATGCCGATCCTCCGGACGTGAGCGCGACCCGGGCCCACGGCCAGAACGAGGCTGAGGCAGAAGGCCAGCAGGAACGCCGCGTGAGGGATGTGACCGTCGAGCGCGAGCGGCACGTGGAGAAGAAGGGCGGCGAGGGCGGTCCCCGCGAGAACGCACCAGCCGAAGTGCAATGGGTCGCCGTCGTTCTCCTCCGTCCCCGGGATGAGACCGATCAGGCCCGCACCCGCTCCCGTGAAGAGCGCGAGGCCGGCGGTCACTTTCAGGAGCGCGATCAACGGATCGTCCCGATACGGCACTCCGCGAGGTCCGACTCGACGAACCGCACCTCGTGGGTGATCCGGCGGGCGGCAACGAACGATTCCAGGCTCGGTACCCCCAGAGGCGGGGGCAGGCTGCCCGGGAAGAGCTCGTCGTCCGGCAGCGGTCGCCCGAGGTCCAGGACCTGGTGTCCGATCCACGCGACGTAGCGGTCGGTCGGATGCATGAAGACGGGCCGCGGGTAGAGGATGTACGCCAGGAGCTGGCCTTCGCTTCGGCCGGAGTAGAGGACGCGGGCGTCGTCCGGAAGCTCCTGCCGGCACCGCTCGAAGAACCGCTCGAACTGCTCATATCGGTTCCCGCGGGCGAAGACCTCCTCGAGCGGGTCGTCGATCCTGTTGCCGAAATCCCGGAGGGAGGGCAAGTACTGGCCGGGAAGACGGAGCAGGTTGAGGCTGGTGATCAGGAGCTTCGCGGTCAGCACGATCGCGAAGACGCGGCCACCCGGCGTCCAGCCGAACCAGAGCCTCCGGAGGCGGAGCGGAGGCTCGAGCCGAAACCCGAACGGAAGGTGAAACGACCGCCTCCTGGTCGCGAGGGCGACGAGGACCGCGGCACCGAGCTCGAGGAGCGGGTTTCGCAGCGACTCGAGCCCGATGACGAGCGGGCCGACGGTGTAGATCCCGGGGCGCAGCAGCGCCAGCGAGACCACGACGGCGAAGAGGACGCAGGCGACGACGGCGCTCCGATGAGTCCGGCGGCGGATGACCTCCGCCTCGAACTGCCTTCGGAGCCAGTGAGTCATGGCGGCGGATGATACCCACGATGGCAGGGGGAGCTGGCACCGGATTCGGTCTGCCAGGCCTCTCCGGCGCCCCTGCCGCGATGCAGCGAGCGGGAGTAGCATCTTCCCCAAAGCAGGGAGGACGCATGGGTGCCAGGAAGCTGAACGGTCGAACGGTCGTCGTCGTCGGAGGCTGCCGTACGCCTTTCCTCCGTTCCGGAACCGGTTACACCGACCTGATGGCGTACGAACTGGGGGCGATGGCCCTGTCCGGCCTTCTCCAGAGGTATCGCATCGATCCCGCCGTCGTCGATCGCGTCCTCCTCGGCACGGTCCTCGGCGAGCCGCGTACGACGAACCTCGCCCGCGAGGCGGCACTCGCGTGCGGGATCCCTCCGTCCTGCCCGGCCTTCACGGTGACGGCGGCCTGCGCCTCGTCGAACGTCGCGATCCAGAACGGGGTCGAGGCGATCGCCTGCGGCGCGGCCGACGTCGTCATCGCGGGGGGCGCCGAGACTCTCTCCGACGTCCCGATCCGCTTCGGACGCGAGGTGCGCAAGAGGCTGATCCAGTCGCAGAAGGCGAGGGGCGTCCTCGACTACGTCAAGCTTCTCCAGGGGCTCTCGCTGAAGGACCTCGCACCCGACACCCCCGCCATCGCCGAGTTCTCGACGGGCCTGACGATGGGGCAGAGCGCGGAGCGGCTCGCCAAGCGGCTCGGCCTGACCCGAAAAGAGCAGGACACCTGGGCACTGAAGTCGCACCAGAAGGCGGCGACCGCGACCGAGGCGGGGCTCTACCGCGGGCAGGTCGTCCCCGCCCGGGTGCCGCCGTCGTTCGCGACGATCGAAGCCGACAACGGGGTCCGTGGTGACACGACGCTCGAGAAGCTGTCGTCCCTGCCGCCCGCGTTCGACCGGAGCTTCGGCACCGTGACTGCGGGCAACAGCTCGTTCCTCACCGACGGCGCGGCGGCCTGCCTCCTGATGAGCGCCGAGAAGGCCGAGGAGCTCGGGGTGACACCGCTCGCGCGCGTCGTCTCGATGTCGTTCGTCGCTATGGACCCGCTCGAGGAGCTGCTCCTCGGGCCGGTCCTTTCCGTGCCCGAGGCGCTCGACGCCGCGGACGCCCTGCTCGGGGAAGTCGGCGTCTGGGAGGTGCACGAGGCCTTTTCTGCGCCCGCGATCGCCCTCCTGAAGCTCCTCGCCGACAAGGCCTGGTGCCGGGAACGCCTCGGCCGGAAGGACGCGGTCGGAAAGATCGACCCGAAGAAGGTGAACGCCTGGGGTGGCTCGCTCGCCCTCGGGCACCCGTTTGGAGCCACCGGCGCGCGCCTCGTGACGACGTGCGTCGAACGGATGGAGCGCGAGGGGGCCTCTCTCGGCGTCGTCACGACGTGTGCGGCCGGCGCCCTCGGGCACGCGATGGTGCTGGCGCGATGAGAAGCCTCACGCTGAAGAAACGCGGCGACGGCGTCGCCATCCTCCTGTTCGACACGCCGAAGCGTCCCGTCAACGTCCTCTCGGGCGAGATGCTCGAGGAGGCGGGGCCGCTCATGGAGCAGATCCAGGACGACGAGACGATCGTCGCCTGCGTCCTCGCGAGCGCCAAGCCCGACTCGTTCATCGCCGGGGCCGACCTCGACCAGGTCGTCGGGATGACGGCGAAGGAAGCCGAGGCGATCTCGCGCGGCGCGCACGAGTGGCTGGACCGCGTGGAGAAGAGCCGCAAGCCGTTCGTCGCCGCCATCCACGGCGCGGCGCTCGGCGGCGGCCTCGAGGTCGCGCTCGCCTGCCACTACCGGATCGCCTCCGACCACCCGAAGACCGTCCTGGCGCTCCCCGAGGTGATGCTCGGCGTCCTCCCGGCCGCGGGCGGGACGCAGCGCCTTCCGCGCCTCATCGGTCTCCAGCGCGCCCTCCCGATGCTCCTCACCGGAAAGCGGGTCCGCGCGGCGCAGGCATACCGCCACGGCCTCGTAGACGCCCTCACGTCTCCCGGCGGCCTCGTCGAGACGGCCGCGAAGGCCGCCCTTGGCCTCGCCAACGGGACGCTGAAGCCGAACCGCGACAAGCAGCCCTTCACCGAGAAGCCTCTCGCCCTTCCGCCCGTCCGGGCGTACGCGCTCGGGAAGGCGCGCGACGAGGTGATGAGGAAGACCCGCGGCCTCTACCCCGCGCCGCTCGAGATCCTCGCGTGCGTCGAGAAGGGGCTTGCCGACGGAATGAAGGCGGGGCAGAAGGAAGAGGCGGTCCGCTTCGGCAGGCTCGTCGGAAGCGAGGGGTCGAAGAACCTCATCCGCCTCTTCGACGCCATGACTGCACTCAAGAAGACGCCGAAGGGAGTCGAACCGAAGGCCGTGAAGCGTCTCGGCGTCCTCGGCGCCGGGTTGATGGGTGAGGGGATCGCCGCCGTCTCGCTGGGCCTGGGCCCGGTCGTCCTGAAGGACGTGTCGGACGAGGGGCTCTCTCGCGCCGCCAGGAACCTGAGGAAGGGGCTCGACCGGCGCGTCAGGTCCGGAGGCCTCACACGGCTCGAGCGCGACAAGCAGTGGTATGGCCTCCGGCCGACGACGCGCACCGAAGACCTCGCTGGCTGCGATCTGGTCATAGAGGCGGTCTTCGAGGACCTCGCCCTCAAGCGGCAGGTCCTCTCCGAGGTCGAAGCGGCCCTCGCCCCCGACGCCGTCTTCGCCAGCAACACGTCGGCCCTGCCGATTGCGCAGATCGCCGCAAAGGCGAAGCACCCCGAACGGGTCGTCGGGATGCACTACTTCTCGCCTGTTCCGAAGATGCCGCTCCTCGAGGTCGTCGTTGCTGAGAAGACGGCCCCGTGGGCCGTCGCGACGGCTCGCGCCTTCGGCGTCGCGCAGGGGAAGACCGTCATCGTCGTCAAGGACGGTCCCGGCTTCTACACGACCCGGATCCTCGGCCCGTTCATCAACGAGGCGGTCGTCCTCCTCGACGAAGGAGCTTCCATTCCGGCTCTCGACGCGGCCCTCCTGGACTTCGGCTTCCCGGTCGGGCCCGTCGCGCTTCTCGACGAGGTCGGCATCGACGTAGCCGCCCACGTCTCGAAGGACCTCGGCAAGGCCTTCGCGGCGCGGGGCGCGGCGCCGTCCGCCACGTTCACGAAGCTCTTCGACGCGGGCTACCGCGGCCGGAAGAACGCAAAGGGGTTCTACCTCTACCCGAAGGACAGGCCGTCGGGCGGGACGAAGGAGGTCAATCCGGAGGTCTACACCTTCTTCGGCGGCGCGAGCCGGAAGGCGATGCCGGCGGAGGATCTCGTCGACCGTCTCGCCCTCCTGATGGTCAACGAGGCCATCTGGTGCCTCTCGGAGGGAATCATCGACTCACCCCGCGACGGCGATGCCGGGGCGATTCTCGGCCTCGGTTTTCCGCCCTTCCGCGGCGGCCCCTTCCGGCACGTCGATGCGGTCGGCGCGGCCGGGATCGTAGACCGGATGGAAGAGCTCGCCGAGCGGCACGGCAGGCGGTTCACACCGGCGCCGATGCTCGTCGAGCTGGCGCGGGCAGGAAAGAAGTTCCACGGATCCTGACGCTCGACGGAAGACCGTCCGGGAGTCCGTCGGCAGGGCCGGCGAATCCGGGTGGGGAACGGGGCGGGCCGGACGGCCCGCCCCCGGGCATCAGCGCTCGAGCTTGAAGCCGATCCGGATCGTGACCTGGAACTCGGCGACTTTGCCGTCGTGGATCCGGCCGCGCTGCTCGACGACCTCGAACCACGACATGTGACGGATCGTCTTCCCGGCCTCCTCGACGGCGACTTTCACGGCCTCGGCAAAGCTGACTTCCGAGAGCCCGACGATCTCGACCTTCTTGTAGATACCTGCCATGGGTTCCTCCTAGCGAATTCTTCGATTCAGGATGACGGGCATTCTAGCGAGGCGCGGAGACCGGCAGGGCCGTCATCGTCACGTACCCCTCTCCTGCCGCCTCTGCAGGGCCGAGGAGGCTGAACTCCCTGTCTCCCACTCTCACCCACGCGTGCCCGTCGATCGGTGCCTCCCCCTCGCCCTTGCGGATGCCGATGACCAGCTCCACGCCCTCCCGGTCGGCGAGGAGCGAGGAGAGGACGAGGGCCTTGACGAGGCACGTCCCCCGCCAGCCGAACCAGCGCTCGCCACGAGAGACGGCGCGGAGCGTGGCGCCCAGGGCGTCGTCCGGGTCGACGTCGCGGGGGAGGCCGCGGAGGCGCGGGAGCGCGACGACGAGTCGGGGCAGGGGAGTCCGGTCGATGGCCTGGGCGCACCGCGCGAGGCGGAAGGCGTGGAAGAACAGGTTGAGCTCGCGGGGGGACGGGACCACGGCGGGAGATTAGCCCGAGTCGAGCGGCGGGAGTCCTGAGCATGGGGCTGGCGCCGTGAATGCGCGGAGGTCCCGGAAAGAGGAAAGGGCGGCCCCGAGGGACCGCCCCTTCTGCCGGACGATGATCTGGAAGAGCCGGGCTCAGAACCCGAACGAGAAGCCGAGCTCGAACTCCCACTGGTCCATCGTCAGCTTGATGGTCTGCTGACCGGGGGCCTCGAGCGGATTCGCCCCTTCGACGGACGAGGAGAAGCCGCGGATGACGGCGAAGTGGAGGGCGCTCTTCGGCGAGAGGAGCTTCGAGGCGCCGATCGTGGCGTGGTCCTCGATGACGCCGGGGGCGAGGATGTTGAAGAGGACCTCGCTCTCGGGGATCGGCTGGTTGCAGTGGGCGTAGCCGGCGCGAAGGGTCCAGGAGTCGGAGGCCTGGTACTGGGCTCCGATCTTGTAGACGGTCACGTCCTCCCAGCCGAAGCCCGCGCCGTTGTCGGCTCCGAGGGGGGCCTGCATCAGGTTCGGGAGCATCGGGTTACCGATCGAGTTGACGTCGCTGTAGAAGATCTGCTGCACGTCGGCGGCGATGATCCAGCACTTGTTCGGCATGATCGAGATGCCGATGGACCAGTTCGCCGGGACGTCGAAGCCCCCCTGCTCGGCGAAGAGGCCGGCGTAGTCGTCGAACTCGCCCATGGCGATCTTCGTCTGGTACGAGGCGCCGACACCGAAGTGCTCGCCGAACATGCCGTGATAGCCGATCCGTCCGCCGTAGCCGAGCGAGGTGTCCGCGCCGTTGTTCGTGAGCTTCGTCGGGGCGG
>CALBDV010000514.1 GCA_937927565.1 uncultured Holophagales bacterium | reverse complement strand
CGGATCCAGGTCGAGCACCCGGTGACCGAGATGGTCTACGGCGTCGACCTCGTCGCCGAGATGATCCGGATCGCCCTCGGCGAGCCGATGAGCTTCGAGAAGCGTCCCGAGCCGCGCGGGCACGCCGTCGAGTGCCGGATCTACGCCGAGGACCCGGCCAACGGCTTCGCTCCGTCGCCCGGCACGATTCACCGCCTCCGCTGGCCGCTGGGGCCCGGAATCCGCGTCGACTCGGGCGTCGAGGAGGGGGACACCATCCCCCTCGACTACGACCCGATGGTCGCCAAGCTCGTCGCCTTCGGTTCCGATCGGGACGAGGCACTGCGTCGGATGCGCCGCGCCCTCCGCGAGACCCGGGTGGAGGGAATCGAAACGTCCATCCCGTTCTTCCTCGCCCTTCTCGACGACCCCGACGTTCTTTCAGGGAGCGTCTCCACCCAGTTCCTCGAGAGCTGGACCTACCCGGGCGACCCCGCCCCGACCGACGACGCCGCCGAGCTGGCCCTCGTCGCCGCGGCGGTCGCTTCGGCGCGGGAGAGCCTCTCGGTTCGCGGCTCGTCCCAGCCCCGTCCTCCCTCTGCCTGGCGAACCGCCCGGCCCACGTTCGGACACAGGGAATGAAGTACCGCGCGAAGATCGCCGGCCCGACCGGAGAACGGAGCGTCGAGGTGGAAGTCCAGCTCGACCCGACCGGGGTCGTGGTTCTCCTCGACGGCCGTCCCGCCCGGTGGGACATCGTCTCCACGCCGGGCGGCGGCTTCTCGGTCCTTCGCGCCGACGGCCGGCAGGCCGAGGCGGTCCCCCACCCCGCCGGAAACGGAGCCGTCCGCGTCCGGGTCGGAGCCGAGCGCGTCACCCTCGAGCTCCTCGACGAGCTGACCGCCCGGGCGCAGGCCGTCGCCGGGAAGGGGGCCTACCGGGGCTCGGCAGACGTGAAGGCGGCCATTCCGGGCCGGGTTCTCCGTATCCTGGCGAAACCTGGAGATTCCGTCCTCCAGGGGCAGCCGGTCGTCGTCCTCGAGGCGATGAAGATGGAGAACGACGTCCGCTCGCCCCGGGACGGCGTCGTCCGTTCCATCGAGGTCGCCGCCGGGCAGGCGGTGGGGGCCGGGCAGGTCCTTCTCCGCCTCGAACAGCCGTAAGCCATCCGGAGGTTCTGCCGAGCGGCCTCCGCTCCGCGGGTTGCGCAGGACCGTGACCGTGGCTCGACCCGAACCCGGTTCGACCGTTCTTCCCGATGCGCCGGACGATCCCGCGAGAGTCCTGTGGCCGACGGCACGCGCTTCGCTATCATCCCGGCCGCATGTCTCATCGACGCTTCCGGCTCCCGGCGGCCCCGTCGCTCGCAATCGACCCGAACCAGCCCGCTGTCCGCGAAGCGTCCGTCCAGCTCGAAAGAGGAGGCTCGTCCGTCCGATGAACACCCACCGTCCCCTCACAGTCCTGGCCGCGGCCATGCTCCTGGCGTGCCGTGCCGGCGGAGCGCCGCAGTCTCCGGCCGCAGAGAAGCCGGCCCAGCCCACCGCGCCAGCTGCTGCAGCCGTCCCGGCGGAGCCGAAACCGTCCGCCCCGCCCGACGCAGCCGCGAAGAGCGCCGACCCGAGGACGGAGGCGCTGGGCGGCTGGCTGGAGGACTACTTCCCGTACGGGCCTGGCGAGCTGTCGATCGAGGCCCTCGACACCGTGAAGATCCCGGGCTGGAGGCTCTACCGGGCCTCGAAGAAATCCACCGTCGACGAGCGGGCCAACGACCAGACCTTCGTCCTCGCCGACGACACGGGAAAGACGGCCCTCGTCGGGGACGTCTTCGTCGACGAGGCGCGCCTGAAGGCGCCGAAGCCGATCCGGGGCGAATCCGACCTCGACTCGCTCCGCGAGCTCCTCGGGCGCTTCCTGAGAGGCCGGACCAGGATTTCCTTCGACCCTTCGATGGACCGGCGCTCGTTCCACGGCCTGAAAATCCAGCACGAGTCGGGCTATGGCGCCTACGACATATCGGCCTTCGCCTCCTCCTGGGACGGCGCGCTTCTCCTCATCGGGCGGGCGTGGGATCGTGGTCGCAGCTTCGCCGAGCAGCGGCGGGCCATGATCCGGCTCGACGGGGCGCCCTCCCAGGGCCCGGCCGACGCCACGGTGACCATCGTCGAGTACTCCGATATGCAGTGCCCCTTCTGCAAGAAGAGGGCGGCCGATCTCGACGCTCTCGTCCACAGGCTCGGGAAAGAGCTGAAGATCCGCAAGGTCTCCAAGATGTTCCCGATCTCCGAGCACACCTGGGCCTTTCGGGCGGCCTCCGCCGGGCGTTGCTTCTACGAGAAGGACAGCGAGACCTTCTTCAGCTGGAAATCGAGCGTCTTCGGCCGGCAGGAGACGCTCTCCGTCGGAGAGCTCGATACCTTCGCCCTCGACTTCGCCGTCGCCAACGGCATCTCCGAGGAGGCGTTCCGCTCCTGCTACCTCCAGGGGAACGCGGTGAAGAGAGTCCTCGAAGACCTGTCCGAGGGGTTCGCCGTCCGGGTCCGGGCGACGCCGACCTATTTCGTCAATGGCGTTCCGCTCTCCTGGTTCACCGACAACCTCATGGAGGAGTACCTCCGCAAGACCTACCTCAAGGGAGCGGGGCTCCCGTTGGCCGCTCCGGCCGCGCCGAAGGCTCCGGCTGCGGCCAGGCCCGCTCCGACGAAGTAATTCCCGCGGAGCGTGCCGCTGTCGGGCGGCAGCGGAAAGGGCGGGGCGCCGTGCGGCACCCCGCCCTTCTGACCTTCCGCCGGTTCCGGTCCTACTGGATGACGAACGGGATCGGGACGATGATCCAGGTCTTCACCTTCACGCCGTCCTTCGTCGCCGGCGTCCACTGCCACTGCTTCAAGGCTGTGACGCTCGCCTCGCCGAGACCGACCTTCGGGGAGGTGTCGCGGTAGACCTCCGTCTGGGCGGCGCGTCCGTTCTCGTCCACGAGGACCCGGACGAGGACGGTGCCCGAGACCTTCCGCGAACGGGCGAAGGACGTCGCTTCGGGCTTGATGATCTTCGTCGCCTGCGGTGGGCGGGTCACCTGTCCGATGTCGACGAGGTCTCCGGGCTTCACCTTCGGAACGGCGGCCTCCGCGGCCTTCCGGGCCGCGTCCTCGCGGGCGCGTGCCTCGGCGGCCTCCTTCGCGAGGCGTTCGGCCTCTTCCTTGTCGGCGCGGTCACTCGCGAGGCGGACGGCTTCCTCGGCCTCGCGGGTCTGCCGCGCGGCCTCCTCGAGCTTCGCCTGCTCTTCGGTCCGCTTCCTGGCGGCCGCGGCCTGCTCCTTCCCGATCTGCGCCTCGACCTTCTTCATCTCCTCCTGGAGCTTCGCCTGGAGGGCCGCCTGGAAGGCGGGGTCTTCCTTTCCGACCATCATCGGAGTCGGCGCCGGCATCGGGGTCGGCGTCGCGACCGCGACGGCAGCGGTCGGCGGGGGGGCGGCCGGTTTCGCTCCACCTCTCCCGAAGAGAAGCCACCCGGCCACGCCGAGGATGACGACAGCCCCGCCGGCGACGACGGGAACGGGGATTCCACCGAGCCCAGATTTCTTCGAGACGGGGGTCCCCCCCATCGTCGTGGTGCCCGGGGAGGTCCCGGCGCCGAAGGACGGAGGGACGACGGCTGCCGCCGCGCGTGCGGCCCGGACGCGGTCGCGGGCTTCCTTGTCCTTCCTCTCCTCGGCCGCTGCGAGCGGCTTCGGGTCGATCGTCTCTTCCTGGGCCAGCTCCTTCCGCTCCTTTTCGATCGCCTTCTCGAAGCGCTGGTGCATGAAGAAGGCGAGGTTGAACGTCGAAGGGGCGTAGGGGCCTCCGTACAGGAGCTTGCCCAGGGTCTTCCTGTAGGCGACGACGTCCGTCTCGCGCTGGGCCGGGTCCTTCGCGAGACCCCGGGCGAGGAGCCTGCCGAGGTCCTCCGGCATCGGGCTCCCGTCGACGGCGAGGACCGCTCCGGAGAGGGCGTCGGTGCCGGCCCCGGGGCTCGGCACCTTTCCGGTGAGGGCCTGCAGGAGGATCGTGGCGGCCGAGTAGATGTCGCCCGCGCCGCTCGGCTTGCCCGAGGCGAGAACCTCCGGCGCGATGTAGGGGCCGAAGGCGGCGAGCACGGCGGGCTTCTTCAGGGACGGGAGGAGCCCGGCGCCGAGGCCCGCGCCGTAGACGCGGACGTCACCGTCGTTGGAGATCGACACGAATCCCGGCGTCAGGAAGCCGTGGGGGGCGCCCATCTTCTTCTCGAAGGGCTTGCCCGCCTCGAGGGCCACGAGGAGCTTCTCGGCGATCAGGAGCGCGTGCTCGACCGGCAGCGGGATCGACCCCTGCCCCTCGCCCGAGAAGAGGCGGTCGAGCGTCCGGCCGGGGACGTACTCGATTCCGGCGAACGGAACGTCCTCGACGATGCCGAGGACCGCTCCCTTCGCGACTGCGGGGCCCCGGACCACCTCGAGGTACTCCGAGGCATCCTCCATCGAGGGGACGAGGGCGGCCTCGTCGACGCCGGCGCCCTCGAAGACGCGAATCAGGAGCAACGGCGCCAGGTGCGGTCCGGAGGCCGTTCCGGCCCGGTAGACGCTTCCAAGGGGGTCCGCGCCGAGATGGCGGGTCAGAACGTAGGGACCGAATAGCCTGGGAATGGGGCCGCTGCTGCTCATGTCTGCTCCGCCTTCGGTGGACTTCCGGGGGCAGAAAAGTCTACCTCAGCGAAGGGCGAGGGAAGCGGTTTCCTGGGCGGTCCGGGCCCGCCGGAAAAGCGCCACGTTCGCCAGGTGCTCGGCGTAGGTGACGGCGAAGCGATGCTCTCCCGACCCGTCGCCGACGGCGACGAAGTAGAGGAACGGAACGTCCGCCGGTGCCACGGCCGCCTCGAGGGCGGCGGCACCCGGGTTCGCGATCGGTCCGGGAGGCAGCCCCGGGACCGCGTAGGTGTTGTACGGGTCGTCCACCGCGAGTCCGTCGTGCGTCAGGGTGCCCGTCCAGAGCCCCCTGCGGCGAAGGGCGTAGATGGTCGTCGGATCGCACTGCAGGGGCATCCCGACCCTCAGGCGGTTGTGGTAGACGGCGGAAACCTGCGCGCGCTCCGCCGCGACGGCGGTCTCCTTCTCGACGAGGGAGGCAAGAGTGACGGCTTCGAGGGGCGTCCGCCCGAGCGCGCGGGCGCGCTCCTGGAAGCGGTCCGGAAGCGAACGCCGGAAAGAGCTCACCAGGGTCGAGACGATCCCGAGCGGTCCCTGCGACCGGGTGAAGGCGTGCGTGTCGGGCCCGAGGAATCCCTCGAGGCTCGGCGCCCCGGCCGGCACCCCTTCGAAGAGCCCGGGCTGAGCGAACAGGGCGTCGAGCTCGGCCTTCGTCGCGAGTCCCTTGCCTGCGACGAGGTCGAAGATCTCGTCCGCCGTCAGGCCCTCGGGAATCGTCACCCGATAGGTGACGACCTTCCCCTCGACCAGAGTCCGGAGAACCTCCTCGGTCGTCTTCGGTCCCTCGAATCGGTATTCGCCCGCCTTCAGGCTCTGCCCGCGGAAGACGACCCGCAGGACGGCGTACGCGAGGTGCCGGCTCCGGACGACCCGTTCCCGCTCGAGGGTCTCCAGGATGGCGCGGGTCGAGGTTCCGAACGGGATCTCGACGATGGCAGATTCGCCCGCGTACCCCTTGAACGGACTCCGGACGAGGAGGAGCCCCGCGGCGACGGCGAATACCCCGGCTGCAGCCAGGGCGGCGAGCCGCCCGGTCCATCGCCGGAGGTTCCGGCTCACGTCGCGTTCCCTCCGGGCCGCGAAGAGAGCCAGTCACGGAGGATCCCGGCTGCCGCCTCCGCGTCCAGGGCGGACCGGCGGCGATCCCGGGAGCAGCCGGCCTCGCGCAGGGCTCCTTCCGCCGAGTGCGAGGTCAGCGCCTCGCCGTGGAGCTCGACCGGCAGGCCCGAGACCTCCGCCAGCCTCCTCGCGAAATTCCGAGCCCTGGCGGCGAAAGCGCTGTCCCGGCCATCTTCGGGCGAGACCGGGAGTCCGACGACGAAGAGCCCCACCTCCCGTTCCCGGGCGGCGGACGTCACTTCTGAGGCCGCCTGGGCGTCGCTTCGCCGGGAGACGGCGCCGACGGGGACGACGATCTCCCCGGTTTCGTCGGATACCGCCAGGCCGATTCTCTTCTCGCCGAAGTCGACCGCCAGGATGCGCATGGCGCGAGGATAGGGGGGGCTCTCCCGTGGTGTCCACCGGACGGGAGACCGGCGGAATGATCGGCTTCGGGCGGGTAGGTAGAATCCGCCCTGTCCCCCGGAGGCCCCTTCGTGGCCCGGGGGCCTACGGAGCAAGCGAACGATGAAGAACGTCCTCGTCCTCTCGGCGGCCCGAACGCCGATCGGAGCTTTCCTCGGGTCCCTTTCCTCCCTCAGCGCCTCCGAGATCGGCGCGCAGGCCCTCAAGGCGTGCCTCGACCGGACGGAGTTGCCCGGGTACCGGGTCGACCAGGTCCTCATGGGGAACGTCCTGCAGGCCGGCCAGGGGCAGGCTCCCGCACGCCAGGCCATGATCGCGGCCGGTCTCCCGAAGTCGACCGGGGCCGTCACGATCCACAAGGTCTGCGGTTCGGGGATGCGGGCGGTCATGGACGGCACGAACGCGATCCGCTCGGGCGAGTACGACGTCGTCCTGGCGGGCGGGATGGAGTCGATGTCGAACGCCCCCTACCTCCTCCCCAAGGGGCGCCTGGGGATGCGGATGGGGCACGGCCAGCTCCTCGACTCGATGGTCCACGACGGCCTCTGGGACCC
>CALBDV010000513.1 GCA_937927565.1 uncultured Holophagales bacterium | reverse complement strand
CTTTCGTGCACGGCGGATCGAAAGCCCGTCCAGGCCGTCGTCAGGACGTGGGTGATCTGCTCGCCCGAGTACCGGCCATATCCGCCGGAGGGGGCGGCCATCGCGATGATGTTCGTCGTCGTCGGAGGCTCGATTCGCGTCGTGGCACGCCTTACAGCTTCGGCCGGAGCCCTGCCGAATTCGTTCCCGTAGAGGCCCCTCGGGCGCCCCTGGGCCGGGTTGGGGTCCGTGGCGACGTGACAGCGGCGCTCGGCCCCCGCCACCAGGACCGGCGTCGCGCGGCCCTGCTCGACGGTCAGGGCGGTAGCGCAGTAGGCCTGCAGCGCTTCCCTGAGAGAGCCGAGGATCGGGTGCTCCGCGACCTGGATTTCGTCCTGCGCGAAGAGAGGGCCCCCGTAGGCGAAGAAGAGATGGGGGTCGGCGAAGTTCACGTGCCACTCGATCGCCCCCGGCGCCGGGAGGACCGGACGGTAGTCGTAGAAACCGTCGTGACGCACCACGTGCCCTGCCGCCCGCCCGAGAGCGAAGGACTCCGGCAGTGGCATCGCAGCCCACCTCGAGTAGACGACGTTTCCCCGATGAAACGACCCCGGCGGGCAGGCGATCTCGTGAACGACCTTCTTGTTCGGGCTGCGAAGAACCGGGGGGTGCTCTTCGAAGAGGCGCTGCGCCGCGAAGTCGCGGCGCTCCATCGGCTGCTCGGACGTTCTCATTCCCGGATCTCTCCTTCGGTCCCGTCCGCGGCATCAGGCCGGGTCGCCGGCCATCTTCGTCCACTCTTCCTTCGATATCGCGTCGAGATCGTATCCAAGGCGCCCGGCCGCGCGCTCGAGAAGAACGACGGCTTCGGGCATGTCCACTGCCCGTCCGACGGCCCTCCCGACGAAGGCGGCGTGCTCTTTCGTCGGAAGGACCGTGTTCGCCCCGAAGAGCTGGCGGAGCTGCTGGAAGCCCCTCAGGCCGAGCCCGCGAAACGGCCCGAACGAGAAGTCCGAGGGCCGCGCCGCCTTCGCCCACTCCCGCGCCCGCTCCGCTTCCGAGGCCCCGGAGACATCCCGCATCCCGTCGATGAGGGCGTCCAGCAGCGGCAGGAGAAGGCCCGCTCGTCTCCCTTCGTCACGAGGGTCGACCAGGAAGTACTTCTCGGGAGTCAGCAGCGCGGCGTAGTCCCTGATCCCGCCCAACGTGCCGTACCCCGGATCGGGGCTCTGGAGCCTCTTGATCCTCTCCTCGACGTATCCCGGCTTCCTCTTGTCGAGCGACAGGAGCACCGTCAGGACGGAGAGGATCGGCGACAGCTCGTTGCCATTGCCGGGCAGGGGCGCCTCGTCGAGGCTGGCGACGAGAGCTCGGACGGTGCGGTCGATGTCGCTCATCGGGTGGGTCCTCCTCGGCCCCGTCTTCTCCAGGACACCGGCCCGCGCCCGATCTCCAGACCGCGAAGAACCACGACGTGGCGCGCAAGGCGGGCAAGGTCTCCGTCTGTCTGCCGCTCGCTCGTCAGCGCGACGCCGAGGATCGTCTCCCCGAGCGTCTCCCGGTCTCTTGCGCCGACGCAACCCACCTCCCCGTCCGTCACGATGACCGCGTGGCGTACCCCGTGCTGGCGAATGTGTCGCGCCACCGCGACGATGCTCGTTCCCCCCGTCGTCTGGCAGGCCCGCTTCGCGAGGTCACGGATGGGAACGTTCACGACGTCGGTCGAGAAGAGATGGACGTCTCGCCAGATGAGAGGGGCTACACCGCGAACCGACGCGTAGAGCGGCCCGAGTAACGACTCCACGCTTCCGGAGACGTCGAGGTAGAGGTGGACGGTGTCCCCGGACCGGAGTGCGTCCCCTCCGATTCGTCGGACGAGCTGCTCCAGCGGCTCCGACCGTCCCGCCTCGTCGTCCCGCCTGCTCTCGGCCCGCGTCACGAGTGGAAGCGTGACCTCCACTCTCGGACGGATGGCGTCCGAGGGGGGCGAAGCGAACCGGATCTCTCGCGCCCGGCGTCAGCCCCCCGCGCCCCCGTAGACCCCGGCGAGAGAGAGGACGTGGTCCTTCACGTCCGCGATCAGCTCCTCCGGCGCGAGGACCTCGGCGTGCTTGCCGAACGAGAGGACGAAGCGCCGCGCCTCGAGGAGAGACCCGGCCGGCAGCTCCAGCTCGATTCCTCCGTCCGGCAGGTACACCAGCTTCTGCTTCTCGTGCCAGCGGACCTCGGTGATCCACTCGGCGATCTCCCTGCCGAAGCGGACGCGGAAGCGGAACCGCGGCCTGCCGACGTACAGGCCGATCGTCTCGCCGAAGTGCTCCTCGGGCTTGAACCCCTTCGGGGGGGAGAAGCGCCGCGTCCCGACGCGGGCCGCCTTCATCCGCGAGAGGTAGAACGTCTTCACCACCTCGTCGCCGGGGTCCTTCGCGAGGAGGAACCAGTCCATGCCGAAGAGGACGAGGTGGAGCGGCTCGATCTCGCGCTTCCGGAACTCTCCCGTCGGTTTCCGGTAGTCGACCGTCAGCGCGACCTTCTCGCGGAGCGCCGTCGCCACCGCGTCCCAGACCTTCGGGTCGACGGGCCGCTGCGCCTGCGGGCGCATGTAGAGCTTCTCGACGAAGGACGACGGCGCGATCCGGACCTCCGGCGGCATCAGCTTCGAGAGCCGCTCGAAGATCGTCTTCAGGTCCTTCGCGGCGGGAGTCCCCTCGTAGAGCTGGAGCACCTTCATCGCCACGCCGACGGCGAAGAGGTCGGCCCCCTCCATCGCGAGCCAGGGCAGGTGCCAGCCCGG
>CALBDV010000512.1 GCA_937927565.1 uncultured Holophagales bacterium | reverse complement strand
CGTCGTTCGTGACCTGGATGACACGCCCGCGGATCAGCTCTCCCTCGGCGAGGGAGCGCTCGCTTTCCGCGAGCAGCCTCGCGAACTCCCCGTTCGCTTCGGCAGCCTCGTCCGCCTTCCGAATGGGCGTGATCTTCTGGTCCTCCGACGGCATGAATTCCACCTTCTATGGGGCTCGCGGAGACGGCTCAACGTACTTGAGTTAGCGGCCCGAACCGGGAATGTTAGACGCCCGGCCTCTGGAGGTCAACCGCCTGACGGGCGACGATCCACGCGCGAAGCCGCTCCGCGACCTCTTCGGGTTTCAGGTCGGACGTGTCGACGACGTGGTACGTCTCGTCGCAGGCGAGGGGCGAGTCGGCGCGCGTGGAATCCGCTTCGTCACGGGCCTCCATCTCCGTCCGGACGGAGTCGAGGTCCTGTGGGGTCCCCTTGCGGACCAGCTCGTCGAATCGGCGGCGGGCACGCACCTCCGGCCGCGCCGTCAGAAAGAACTTCGAGGTCGCCTCGGGGATGACTTTCGTCCCGATGTCGCGCCCTTCGAGGACGCCCCCTCCCGAAAGCGCGAGCTCCCTCTGTCGCGCTGCGAGGCGCCGGCGGACCCTCGGAATTGCCGCCACTGCCGAGGCGTAGAGGGAAACCTCGGGCTGACGGATCTCCTCGGACACGTCCTCTCCGTCGAGGAGCGTCCGAACGTCCCCGCCCGTCCCCGTCACCCGGACCTCGGCGGTCTCGGAGAGCTCCCCCACCAGGTCCGGGTCCGGGATCGGGAGCCGGATCCCTTTCCGCCTCGCGAGAAGCCCGATGGCCCGGTACATCGCCCCGGTGTCGAGGTAGGGGACGCCGAGGCCGGCGGCCAGCGCCTTGCCGACAGTCGACTTTCCCACTCCGGAAGGGCCGTCGATGGCGACGACGATCATCAGGCTGAGGCTGACGCCCCGGCGATCAGGCCGAGAGAGCCCGCATCGAGGAGCTCGTCGAAGGCGGCGAGGAAGCGGAGGTTCTCGTCGTGCCGTCCGACCGAAAGGCGGAACGCCAGAGGAAAACCCCATCCCCCCATCGGCCGCAGGATGACGCCGCGCCGGGCGAACTCGGGCTCGATCGGCCCGAACGGGACGGGCAGCTCCACGAGGAGGAAGTTCCCGAGCGACGGGTGCACGACCGCCCCCCGCCTTCCGAGCTCCCCCGCCAGGAACGCCCGCTCCTCGCGCACCAGTGCCAGGGTCCTCTCGCGGTGCTCGTCGTCGGTGAGAGCTGCCAGGGCCGCCGCCTGCGCGACGCTGGTCGTGTTGAACGGCTCGCGGACCTTGTTCATCGCCGCCGCGATGTCCGGCGCCGCGAAGGCGTAGCCGATCCGCAGGCCCGCGAGCCCGTAGATCTTCGAAAACGTGCGAAGGACGGCGACGTTGTGCCCGGCGCGCAGGTAGTCGAGCGCATCGGGGTAGTCCGCCGTCTCGCGAGCGAACTCGAAGTACGCCTCGTCGACGACGGCGACGACGTGCCCGGGCAGAGCGCCGAAGAAGCGGTCGAGGTCGGCCCTGGGAACGTAGGCGCCGGTCGGGTTGTTGGGGTTGGCGAGGGCAACGAGCTTCGTGGCGGGACCGATGCGGCGCAGGAGGGCGTCGATGTCGGGGACGTGGCCGGGCTTCGTCGGGACCTCGACGAACGTCGCTCCGGCGCGACCCGCCGCGACCGGGAACATCCGGAAGATCCCTGCGGGCACGACGACTTCTTCTCCCGGATCGACGAAGGTGCGGGTGCAGATGTCGATGAGCTCGCAGGATCCGCTCCCGATGACGATCTGCTCCGCGGGAACGCCGTGGCGCTCCGCGAGCGCGCGGCGAAGGAAGGTCGCCGAGCCGTCGGGGTAGACGTGCACGGACGGAGTGACCGCGAGAGCCGCGGCAACCGCCTTGGGCGACGGGCCGAGCGGGTTCTCGTTGGACGCGAGCTTGACGGCCCCGGCGATCCCGAACTCCCTTTCGACGTCCTCGATCGGACGCCCCGGGACGTAGGGGGCGAGCTTCTGCACCGATGGGCGCGGGGAAGGTCTCAACTCATCACCTCTTCGTGTCGCGGCGCCGATGGGTCGGCGTGGCCTTCGTCGAGCTCGGGCCCCGATTCGGGTTCGATGCCGGCTTCGGGCGCCCTCCGGAATGCGGACCCGGCGCAGCACCCGTCTTCGGAGTCGTGCTCTTCGACGGCGGCTTTGGAGCCTTCTTCGCCGCGGGCTCGAGCGCGCGCAGGGCGGCCACCTCGGCAGGGGCCAGGTCGCGGAAGCCGCCCGGAGGGAGACTCTTGTCGCGGAGAGGGCCGATGGCGACTCGCCTCAGCTTGGAGACCTTGTGTCCGACCGCCTCCAGCATCTTCCGGACCTGCCTCGACCGTCCCTCGCCAAGGATGACCCTGAGCCAGGCGTTTCCGCCGATTCCGTTCTTCTCCGGGGTCGTGTCGATCAGCTCCACGGTCGCGGGATGGGTCCTCACGCCGTCGATGAGGATCCCCCGGGCGAGCTTCGCGATCTTCGCGGGGGTCGGGACGCCGGAGACCTTCACCTCGTATTCCTTCCGGCAGCCGCCGGAAGGGTGCGCGATCCTGAAGGCGAGCGGCCCGTCGTTCGTCAGGAGGATGAGCCCTTCCGAGTCGAAGTCGAGCCGGCCGACCGGAACGACGGGTTCGGAGACCCGGGTCCCGAGGAGAACGTAGACGGTGGGTCGCCGCTGCGGGTCGTCTCGCGTCACGACGACGCCCCGGGGCTTGTTCATGAGGATGTAGCGCAGGGCCGGCGCCGACCGGAGTCGCTTGCCGTCCACCTTGACGTGGTCGACCGCCGGGTCGGCCTTCGTGCCGAGCTCGGTGACGACCCTGCCATTCACCGTGACGCGGCCTTCGAGGATCAGCTCCTCGGCGGCCCGGCGCGAGGCGACCCCTGAAGCGGCGAGGATCTTCTGCAGGCGTTCAGCCGTCATGGCGCTCCTCCTTCGGGGCCGCGGCGGGCTCGGCCTCGTTCTCGTTCGCGGCGGGGTCCCCGGGGGTGTGGTCGGCCGCGCTCTCAGGCGCGTGCCCGGGTCCGTTCCCGGAGGCGGGCTCGAACGGCAGGCCGTTCGCCTCCGCGGCGGCAGCCACCGGCGCTTCGGGCTCGGCCTCTTCCACCTCGCCCGTTGCCTCGTCGACGTGGAAGAGCTCCGTCTGCGCCGGATCCGGCTTCGGAGCCTCGAGACCGTAGATCGCTTCCAGCTCCTCGGGTTTCGGCAGGTCGCCGAGGCCCTTCAGTCCGAAGTGGACGAGGAATTCCTTCGTCGTCTTGTACAGGAAGGGAGTCCCGACGACCTCCTTCCTTCCTGCCGTCGTGATCAGTTTCCGGTCCAGGAGGGTCCGGATCGACGACGAGGAGTTGACGCTCCGGAGCTCGGCGACTTCCGGTCCGGTCACCGGCTGACGGTAGGCGACGATCGCCAGGGTCTCGAGCGCGGCCATCGAGAGCTTCGTTCGTCCGTCGAGGCCCAGCAGCCGGCGGACGGGATAGTCGTACTCGGGACGCGTCACGAGGCGCACGCCCCCCGCGACGCGGTCGAGGCGGACGCCCCGACCGGGGGCGGTGCAGGCCGTTTCCAGCGCATCGACAGCCGCAGCCACCACCGCCTCCGGCAGCTCGGCCGCCTCGGAGAGCCTGTCGAGCGGGATGGGCTTGGACGCGGCGAACAGGAGCGCTTCCACGAGCGGCAGGGCCTCCTCGAGGGGATCGGCCTGATCCTCCGCGGGCGTTCCTGGAGACGTTTCGACGGCCTCCTCGCTCGCCTCCGCGCCAGGACCATCCGGGGAGACCTCCGTGCCCGGTTCGACCTCCGGCGACCCCGGAACCGTCTCCGGCCCCGTCTCGGTCGCCTTCGCCTCCGTATCCTCCGCCGAGGCCTCGGTGCGGGTGTCGTCTCTATCTTCCGTCATCAGCTCAGCGGTATTCCTCTTCGTAGCCTTCGAGGGTCAGATTCTCGCCCGTCGGCTCGAGGTAGATCTCTCCGAATTCCTCGGTCTGGAGGGCCCGGACCAGCAGGAGCCGGAGAAGCTCGAGGACGGCCAGGAAGACCGCGATCGCCTCGGCTCGTCCCGAGAGAGTCCCGAAGACCTCCGATAGCGCCACGCGTCCCGACTCGCGGATGCGCCCTGCCATGTCCTGCATCTTCTCCCGGATGGAAAATCTCTGTTGGGCGATCGACATCGCCGGCGGATTGAGAGCCCGGAACCGGTCGACGGCGCCCTTGAAGAGCGTCAGGAGATCGAAGAGCGAAACCTCGGAGAGGTCGGTCTCCTCCTCTTCCGGCTCCGTTTCGGGACGGTAGGCGGGCCGCGGGTACATCCCGATCCGCTCCACTTCGTAGACGTGAAGCGTCTCGGCCACACCCTTGAACTTCCGGTACTGGAGCAGCCTGGCGATGAGCTCCTCGCGCGGGTCGGGGGCCTCCGTCCCGTCGGCAGCCGGGGTCCGCGGAAGGACGAGCTGGCTCTTGATCTGGACGAGGAGCGCCTCGACGTAGAGGAACTCCCCCGCCACCTCGAGGTCGAGCTCCACCATGAGGACGAGGTAGTCGTGGTACTGGCGGCAGATGTCGGCGACGGGGATGTCGCGGAGGTCGATCTCTTCCTTGCGGATCAGGTGCAGCAGCAGGTCGAGGGGGCCGTCGAACTGCGGCACGTGGACCGGGTACGGCTGGACGAGCTCCGCTCCGGGCGGGATCGGGATCCGGATGCCTTCGGCCACGACGCCCCTCAGCGGGAGGCCGCGGCGCGCGGCTTCCGACGCCCCTCGTGCGCAGAGCGCGGGAACGTCATCAGAGGAGCTTCATCGCGTCGGCGACGTCCTGCATCGTGGCGGTGGCGAGGGCCCGCGCCCTGGCGCCCCCCTCCTGCAGGACCTCGCGGACGAATCCGGGCTTCGCGGTGATCTCCGCCCGCTTCGCGCGGACGGGCTCCAGCGCGGCGTTCATGTTGCGGATGAGGTGCTTCTTGCAGTCGACGCAGCCGCGCGTCGCGGCGCGGCACTCCTCGTCCACCTGGGCGATCTCTTCCTTCGGCGAATAGAGGAGGTGGAACGGGAAGAGGTTGCAGGTGGACGGGTCCCCGGCGTCCGATCGCCGCGCCCGCTTCGGGTCGGTGACCATCGACATGACCTTCGTCTTCACGTCGTCGGCCGAGTCGGCGAGGGCGATGGTGTTGCCGTAGCTCTTCGACATCTTCCGGCCGTCCAGGCCCGGCACTTTCGGCGTCGCCGTGAAGAGCGCCTGCGGTTCGGGGAAGACGTCGCCGTACATCCCGTTGAAGCGGCGGACGATCTCTCGACAGATCTCGAGGTGGCTCTCCTGGTCCTTTCCGACCGGGACGTAGTGCCCGCGGTAGAGGGCGATGTCCGCCGTCATGAGAACCGGGTAGCCGAGGAACCCGAAGGTGCCGAGCTCCTTCTCCCGGAGCTCCTGGAGCTGCTCCTTGTAGGTCGGCACCCGCTCGAGCCACCCGAGCGGCGTGATCATCCCGAAGATGAGCGCCAGCTCGGCCGTCTGCGGGACCTGCGACTGGACGAAGATCACGGCCTTGTCGGGGTCGAGGCCTACGGAAAGCCAGTCCGTCGCCGCCTCGATCGTCGACTCGCGGATCGCCGACGTGTCGGCGTAGTCGGTCGTCAGCGCGTGCAGGTCGGCCACGAAGTAGCGGCAGTCGTACTGGTCCTGAAGGTCGACCCAGTTCTTCACCGCGCCCCAGTAGTTGCCGAGGTGGACGCGGCCCG
>CALBDV010000511.1 GCA_937927565.1 uncultured Holophagales bacterium | reverse complement strand
GACTCGAAGCTGAAGCGCGAGGTCGCGATCAAGGTCCTCCCCGAGGCGTTCGCCGACGACGCCGAGCGCCTCGCGCGCTTCGAGCGCGAGGCGCAGCTCCTCGCGCAGCTCCAGCACCCCAACATCGCCTCGATCTACGGCCTCGAGGAGTCGGGAGGCGTCCGCGCCCTCGTCATGGAGCTCGTCGAGGGCGAAGACCTCGCCGAGCGGCTGAAGCGCGGGCCGCTCCCCATCGACGAGGCCCTGTCCGTCGCCCGGCAGATCGCCGAGGCCCTCGAGGCCGCGCACGAGAGGGGAATCGTTCACCGCGACCTCAAGCCCGCCAACGTCAAGGTCACGCCGGACGGCAAGGTCAAGGTCCTCGACTTCGGCCTCGCAAAGGCGATGGATCCGCCGCCGGGGTCCGCCTCCGCGGCCGACCTCGCCCGGTCGCCCACGCTCATGAACTCGCCGACGATGACTGCAGTGCGCGGCACGCAGGTCGGCGTCATCCTCGGCACCGCGGCCTACATGTCGCCCGAGCAGGCACGAGGCGGTGCGGTCGACAAGCGCGCCGACATCTGGGCCCTCGGCGTCGTCCTTCACGAGATGCTCACGGGCCGGTCGCTCTTCGCGGCCGACACGGTCAGCGACACGCTGGCCGGAGTCCTCAAGAACGAGATCGACTTTGCGGCCCTCCCCGCCGGCATCCCCGCCGCGCTCCGCCATCTCCTCCGCCGCTGCCTCGAGCGCAGCCTGAGAAGCCGCCTGCACGATGTGGCCGACGCGAGGATCGTCCTCGACGACCTCCTGGCGGGCCGGGTGGAACCTGGAGAGGAGCCGGCCGGGAAGGCAGACGCGGCCGCCCAGCGAAGCAGGAGCTGGCCGTCCCCGTGGGCGGTGCTCGGCGCGGGCTTCGTTCTCGGCGTTCTCGGGGCCACGCTCCTCGGGCATACCGTTTTCGCGCCAGCACCGGTCGAACCGCCGACGCTGGTCTCCCTCACCTACAGCGGAAAGGACACCGGCCCTTCTGCGTCCCCCGACGGCAAGACGATCGCCTTCACGTCGTCGCGCGACGGCCGCTCGCGCATCTGGCTGAAGCAGCTCGCTACCGGCGAAGAGGTGGCGCTCACGGCGGGCCCGGCCGATTCGACGCCCCGGTTCTCGCCCGACGGGAGCACGCTGATCTTCTTGCGCGGGTCGGCGGCACCGTACGGGCTCTTTCGCGTCCCGACGGTCGGCGGTGAGCCACGCCGGATCGCCGACGGCCTCGCGAGCGAGCCGTCCTGGGCTCCCGACGGCCGTCGCATCGCAATCACCCGGGCCTCAGTCCCGTCCGGCGTTCCCGACACTCTCCTCACCGTGTCGGCCGACGGCGACGACGAGCGGAAGGTGACCCTGCTGACCGACGCCGTTCTCCTCGACGTGCGGTGGTCTCCCGACGGCCTTTCGATCGGCGCCTTGACGAACCTGCGCACGAACTTCGCGGCCCAGCAGTCGATCGTCGCGTTCGACGCCGCGAGCGGGAAACGCCAGCTGCTCTACCAGCCCGCCCCGGGCACCCTCTTCGGCGGCTGGGCGTGGACCGGCGCGGGCGACCTCGTCGTCTCCGAGGCCACGACGCAGTCCGGGCGCGGCGGCAGCCGGCTGCGGCTCGTGCCGCGAAACGGCGCGCCGCCCGAGACGCTGCTGTCGCTCCAGAAGCCGCCGGGCCGGCTCGACGTCGCCGGACCTGGCCGCGTCGTCATCGAACAGCGCTCCCCGATCCAGAATTTCGCGGAATGGCCTCTCGACCCGAATGGGGCGACGGGCGCGAGCGGCACGCCCCCGCGCTGGTGGACGAGGGGTGCCAGCGTCGACCGGCAGCCGGTCTTCTCACCGGACGGCACGCGGCTGGCGTTCAACTCCGATCGGGGCGGCAACCTCGACATCTGGGAGCTCGAGCTTTCGACCGGCGCCGTGCGCCGCCTGACGGTCGCTGCCGGCGACGACTGGGATCCCGCCTACACCCGCGACGGCCAGCACGTCCTGTGGAGCTCCAATCGCAGCGGCAGTTTCGAGGTCTGGATCGCCGAGAACGACGGCGGCCGTGCACGCCGCGTCACCGACGACGGGGTCGACGCGGAGAATCCCACCGCGACGCTCGACGGGGCCTGGATCGTCTACGTATCGGCGAACCCCGCGAAGAGCGGAGTCTGGAAGATCCGGCCCGACGGTACCGAAGCGCAGCTCGTCGTGGCCGGGACCCTGGCCGTGCCCGAGCTCTCCCCGGACGGTCTCTGGTTTTCCTACATCGACACCGGGAACAACCTCCTCCGTGTCGTGGCGCTCTCGGACGGCTCCGAGGTCGCCACGATCGGGCTGCCGCCGGTCCCGCTCGGTCTCCTGACGCTCGGGCGCAGCCGCTGGATCCCGGGATCCTCGACCCTCGTCTGGGTCGATTACGATTCCGAGTCCGGGGCGACGCGCCTCGTCTCCCAGGAGATCGTGCCCGGCCGCGACACGAACGCCACACGGCGAACGCTCCTCGTGGGCTCACCCGACTCGGTCCTCGAGTCGTTCGGCATCTCGCCCGACCGGACGCGACTCCTGGTTTCAGTCGACCAGAGCCGGTCGGATCTCCTGCTCGTCGACGGGCTCCGCGGGGTGGCCCGTTGATCGGCGCACGGCTCGGCGTGTACGAGATCACTGCCCCGCTCGGCGAGGGCGGGATGGGAGTCGTCTACCGCGCAACCGATTCGAAGCTGAAGCGCGAGGTCGCGATCAAGGTCCTGCCCGAGGCCTTCGCGGCCGACGCCGAGCGTCTCGCGCGGTTCGAGCGCGAGGCGCAGCTTCTCGCCCAGCTCCAGCACCCCAACATCGCCTCGATCTACGGCCTCGAGGAGTCGAACGGCGTCCGCGCCCTCGTGATGGAGCTCGTGGAGGGGGAAGACCTCGCCGAGCGGCTGAAGCGCGGCGCGCTCCCTCTCGACGAAGCCCTCTCCGTCGCCCGCCAGATCGCCGAGGCACTCGAGGAAGCGCACGAAAAGGGGATCGTCCACCGCGACCTCAAGCCCGCGAACGTGAAGCTCACGCCGGATGGCAAGGTCAAGGTCCTCGACTTCGGCCTCGCCAAGGCGATGGACGCGTCGGGCACCTCGTCGGCCGTCGACCTCGAGCATTCCCCCACGCTGATGAACTCGCCGACGATGACGGCGGCCGGCAGCCGGATCGGCGTCATCCTCGGCACAGCGTCGTACATGTCGCCCGAGCAGGCGCGCGGGAAGGCCGTCGACAGGCGCGCCGACATTTGGGCTTTCGGCGTGGTCCTCTGGGAGATGCTCGCCGGCCGGCGGCTCTTCGCGGGCGAGACGGTGAGCGACGTCCTCGCGTCCGTCCTCACCCGCGAGCCGGACTTCGGCGCGCTGCCGGGCTCGACCCCGCCCGCCGTGCGCCAGCTCGCGCGTCGCTGCCTCGACCGGGACCCGAGGCACCGGCTGCGGGACATTGGCGAGGCGCGGGTCCTCCTCGAGAGTCCCGGCTCCGTCGAGCCGGAGCCGCGCACGACGCGCCGTCCGTGGCCTCGATGGGCGGTCGCGGCGCTGGCCGCGGTTCTCGTCGGCGCCGGCACGGTCGGCGGCGTCCTCGCGGGCCGACGAAGCCCCGCAGCCGCGAACGACGACCTGCGCATGTCGCCGCTGACCTACCGCCGTGGCACGGTCCTCCGTGCCCGCTTCGCTCCCGACGGGCAGACCGTCGTCTACGGCGCGGCCTGGGACGGGGAGCCCGTGGGCGTCTACAGCGTGCGGCTCGACACCCGCGAGTCGCGGTCGATGGACGTGCCCGGCGCCGACGTCCTGGCCGTTTCCTCGAGGGGCGAGCTCGCCCTCGCGCTCGGGAACCGGTTCACGATCGGGTGGGAGAGCACGTCGACGCTCGCCCGCATGCCGCTCGGCGGCGGAGCCCCGCGCGAGGTCCTCGAGCGAGTCCAGGACGCCGACTGGGCGCCGGACGGTCAGGGCCTTGCCGTCGTGCGCGAGGTCGGGCCTCTCCGGCGCCTCGAATACCCGATCGGGAAGACCCTCTACGAGACGGGGGGCTGGATCTCCAGCGCGCGGGTCGGGCGCGACGGAAAGAGCGTCGCGTTCCTCGACCACCGCGCCCGCGGCGACAACACCGCCTCGGTGAAGGTCGTCGGACCGGACGGTGTGGTCCGGACCGTCTCCGCCTCGGCGGCCAACGGCCTCTCCTGGTCCGCTTCCGGTGAGGAGCTGCTCTTCCCGGGCGGAAACGGCCTCCGGGCCGCGAGCCTGTCCGGCCGGTCCCGTGTCCTCTTCCGCTCCCTCGGGGGAACCCACCTCAAGGACGTCTCGGCGGCCGGCCTCGTCCTCGTGACCCGCACGACGCAGCAGCGCGAGATCGTGGGGCGACCGCCCGGCGAGACCCGCGATCGCAACCTCTCGTGGCTCGACTGGTCCTTCCCCACCGCTCTCTCGGACGACGGCCGGCTCGTCCTCTTCGAGGAGCAGAACCTCGGGGCGGAGTACGGGCTCTTCCTGAGGCGAACCGACGGCGGCGCGCCCGTTCGCCTCGGGGACGGGCGTGCCCTCGCGTTGTCGCCCGACGGCAGGTGGGTCCTGACGACCCGGACCGCCGACGGCGAGCGCGAGCTCCTCCTCCTCCCGACGGGGGCTGGCGAAACGCGCCGCCTGGGCCGCCCCGCGATCGTCGCCTCCGCGGCCTCGTTCCTCCCGGGGGGCGAGCGCCTTGTTCTCTCCGGCAGCGTCGAGAGTGGAGGCGCGAGGCTCTACACCTTCGATCTGGCGACCGCGAAGCTCGCCCCGATCAGCCCTGAGGGGATCACCGCCTACTTCTGCGCGATCGCGTCGCCGGACGGACGCTTCGCGTTCGCGTCGAGCCCCGCGGGGGAGTTGACGCTCTACCCCGTCGGCGAGGGCGAGCCTCTCGTCGTTCCGGGAACGTCCTCTGACGACGTCCCGATCCGCTGGACGGAAGACGGGAAGGCGATCTTCGTCCGGAGCGAATCGGGCGTCCCCGCGAAAGTCGAACGGGTCGACGTGACGACCGGCGAACGTCAGCCGTGGCTCGAGCTCGTCCCCCCCGACCCCGCCGGCGTCCAGGGAATCGGCCCCATCCACCTGAGCGCGGACGGCCGGTCGTACGTCTACTCCTACCGCCGCAAGCTCGACCAGCT
>CALBDV010000510.1 GCA_937927565.1 uncultured Holophagales bacterium | reverse complement strand
TCGCCCCGGTCCAGCGGCGGCGCAGTGCGCCGTCCGCTGGACCGGTCACGAGTCGAAGAGGCGTCGGAGAGCCCTACTTCACAGGCTTCACCTCGAGGGTGATCTCCTTGATGCTGCCGGTGAAACGCGTCTCGGCGCCGACGCCGATGCCTTCCGCGACGGGAGTCTGGTTGTCGAGGCCGACGTCGGCCGTCTCGTCCGCCGAGAAGATGTTGGGCTGGGTCTTCTCCACACGCCCCTCCGCCACGGGTGCTCCGTTCACGTAGAGCGTCGCCTTGCCGCCCTTGCCGGCACCACCGCCGTCGTAGTCGAAGGCGAGGGTGACGGTGGCCGGCCCGGCCGGAAGTGCGGCGGGAGCGGCGACGGTGTAGCGCTCGAGCCCGAGGAAGTTGTAGGTGTAGGCCGGCTTTCCGTCCTTCATGTAGAGCGACCATCCGCCGAAGCGTCCACCCTGCGAGAGGATCGCCCCGTTGGCGCCGCCGGCCGGGATGTCGAGCTCGGCCGTGATCTTGCTGGACCGGTTCTTCACGTTCATGAACGTGTTCTCCAGCATGCCCTGCATCCCCTCGTAGAGCGTGAGGGAGGTGCGGTCACCGAGCAGGTCGGGCCGGCCGGCGAGGGCCGGGTTCGTGCGCTCGATCGTCCGGTCGTCGATCGGCAGGACGTGGTACTTCTCGGCCTCCTTCATGAAGAGAGCCTGGAGCTCCTTCAGCTTCTGCGGATTCTCGGCCGCGAGGTTCCTGGCGAGGCTGAAGTCACTCTTCACGTCGTACAGGTCCCAGACGTCGGACTGGAGCGGCTTCTGCTTTCCCGTCTGCCAGGGCGCGCGGTGGAGAGTTCGGGCGAGCCAGCCGTCGTGATAGATCGCGCGATTGCCGAACATCTCGAAGTACTGTGTGGTGTGTCGCTCCGCCGCGTTCGGATCGTCGAAGGTATACGCCATGCTGACGCCCTCGATCGGCGTCTGCGGCGTGCCGTTGACGATCTTCGGCTCCGGCAGGTGGGCCGCTTCCAGGATCGTGGGGGCGACGTCGATGACGTGTGAGAACTGGCTGCGCATCTCGCCCCTGGCCTTGATGCCCCGGGGCCAGTGGATGACCGCACCGTTGCGGGTGCCGCCGAAGTCCGAAGCCACCTGCTTGGTCCAGGAGAAGGGCGAGTCGAAGGCCACGGCCCAACCGGCAGCCATGTGCGGGAAGGTCTCCGGGCCGCCCCACTTGTCGATCAGCGGGATGAGGTCCTCGACCTTCTCCGTCACACCGTTGAAGTAGGTCATCTCGTTATACATGCCGACGAAGCCACCCTCGGCGCTGGTTCCGTTGTCGCCCGCGATATAGATGAACAGCGTGTTGTCCATCTCGCCGATGCCTTCGAGCGCCTTCACGAATCGGCCGACCTCATAATCGGTCTGCGCCAGGAATCCGGCGAAGACCTCGGCCTGGCGCGCGAAGAGCCGTCGCTGGTCCGCGGGCAGCGTGTCCCAGTTCTTGATGTCCTCCGGCTTCGGAGCCAGCTGGGTGCTCGCAGGGATCACACCGAGCTTCTTCTGCCGTTCGAAGGTCTCCTGCCGGACCTTGTCCCAGCCCGCGTCGAACCGGCCCTTGTACTTGTCCGCCCACTCCCTGGGCACATGGTGCGGTGCGTGGACGGCACCCGTGGCGAAGTAGACGAAGAAGGGCTTGTCGGGCGTCATCGACTGCTGGGCCTTGACCCAGTTGATGGCCTGGTTGGTCATGTCGACGGTGAAGTGGTAGCCCTCGGTCTTCGGCGGATCGACCTTGGTCACGCCGTCGTAGACGAGCGGATACCATTGATCGGTCTCACCTCCGATGAACCCGTAGAACTTGTCGAACCCCTGATGCGTGGGCCAGCGATCGAAGGGGCCCGACACGCTCGTCTCCCAGGCGGCCGTTTCGTGCCACTTGCCGAAGGCTCCGGTGCTGTAGCCGTTCAGCCGGAGCATTTCGGCCAGCGGGGCCACGCCGTTCGGGACCTTTCCGGTGTTGCCGGGGAAGGCCGTCGCGGTCTCCATGATCGAGCCGGTGTTGGTGGTGTGGTGGTTCCGGCCGGTCTTCAGAGCGTTGCGGGTCGGTGAGCACAGCGCGGTGGTGTGGAAGTTGTTGTAGCGAAGCCCGGACCCGGCGAGCCGATCCAGGGTCGGCGTCTGGATCGGACCGCCGAACGTGCTGGGGCCGCCGAATCCGATGTCGTCGATCAGCACGATCACGACGTTGGGCGCTCCCGCGGGTGCCTTGACCTCGAAGCGCGACGGAGGCGTGACGTCGCGAGCGTCGAGAGCGCTGTAGGTCGGTGCCTTCGGTTCCTGGATCGGAAGGACCGTTCGGTCGAGCTTCTCCTGCGCCCCGGAAGCAGCCCCGACCGAGCTGGCCAGCAGGATGGGAGCCATCCAGAAGGCTGTGGACAGTTTACGTGTCATGAACGCTCCTTTCGAGACCGGAGGCTGTCGGCGGACCCTTGACCGATGGCAGATGCCATATCGGGCGAGAGCTCTTTCGCGTTCTCGGGGTCCGCCGGGTTGAAAAGCTGTGTGCGAGTGCCGGTGAGGGGGGCTGAGCCCGCGAGGACCTCGTCTACGAGGTCGAGTCCGCGGAAGTCGCTGCTGCGCTCGAACAGGATGTCGGGGCGTTCCGATGCGAGCTCCATGACCGTCGCGAGGCGGTGGAAGTGCCTGGACCGGAGGTGGCCGTCGAGGTCCGACCGCGATCGCCAGCGCGAGACCCACGTGATCCGGGCGTCTTCCTGCACGTCGCGCATGAGAAGCGTCTGGGTGCATCCCGGCTGCGACCTCACCGGCCCCGTCAGCGAGCGAAGAACCAGCAAGGCCTCCTCCCGGCTCTCGGGTCGAAACGTCATGCGGAGAGTGCAGCTGACCACCGGGAGCGGATCCACTGGGCCCGAGGGGGGCCGCCGGGACGGAACTCCGGCCCGGGCGGGTGGAACGTCCGGCGGAGGGGGAGGAGTCGGAGACTTCACGGTGCGTACGGCGTCACCTGGTCGGGCTAGAAGACGAGGGAGAGGTACGCCATCGGTCCGCTGTACTCGTACTCGAACTCGACGGTGGGGTCGTTCACCTTCGTGACCTTGATGTCCATGTAGTCGTAGGCCGCCCCGAACCCAACGTTTTTCCAGGGGTAGTAGTCGAGGGCCACCCTCCCCTCCTGGACGCTGCCCTTGATGTTGTCGATGGTGACGCCCATGCCCCTGATCCTGCCGCTGACGAGCAGCCGGGGGACGATCGTGTACCGGGCCTGGATGCCGATCGCCGGCACGGGCGCGACCAGGCTGCGGCTCTCGCTGGAGACAGAGCCGGAGGCCGACCCGTCCGGGCTCGAGATCGTCCCGGAGCCGTCGAAGTTGACCTTGTTGAAGAGCACCGTGGCCCCGAGCTGCACGCCGGCCTCGAACCGGGGCGTATTCCAGAACGAGTAGCCGTAGTACAGCTCGGCGAGCGAGACCCGGAGCCGGGAGTCCAGCGTCGCCCCGGCGTGGTAGACGGTGTCGTCGATCGTGATGTCGCGGTCGATCACGCGCTCCGCGCGGCGGTTCCAGCCCGTGTAGGAAAAGTCGAGCCTCCCGTGCCGGCCGAAGCGCCAGTATCCGTCAGCCCGGAAGTTGGCCTGGTTCGAGTCGAGGCCGAGATCGTCCTCGAGGGCGATCTCGGTCCCGAGTCCGTACTCCGCGGAGTCGACCCGGATCGTCGTCTCGAACGACTGGAAGAAACCTCCCAGGTCGAGGCGAAACCTCTCGTCCATCCCCTTGACGGTCGTGAAGTCCGAAGCACTCTGGGAGGCACCCTGCCGGGCGCCGAGCAGGAAGAGCAGGACGATGGCCGGAGCGACAACTGGAAAGAGACGATGGGATCTCATGGATCCCTCCTTTCGGGCGCCCCGGTTCCGTGAGTTCTCTCGGAGGGCTCCGCCCGTTACCGCACGATGCGTGCCGAGCGGCGGCGACGACAGGACTCGACGCGGAAACCTCGCCAGTTCAACACTTTCTGGAATAGGCGCAGGCCGGCAACAGAAGGGGGAAACGACTCCCAGGGTGTCGAAATACCGAGGATTGACGCTATTTCGTCAGCTCGCGCCCGGTTCTGGGATCCAGCCCGAGTCGCTCCATCCGTGAGCGCAAGGTGGTGGGCTTGAGGCCGAGGACCTCGGCCGCTCCCCGCGTGCCGCTGATCTTGCCGCCCGTGAGGTCGAAGACCTTGCGGATGTGACGGCGCTGGACCTCGTCGAGGGCGAGAGCCTCGCCGCCGACCGGTTCGTCAGTATCGGGGAGAGCCAGGGTGAGGGTGCGTCCCTGGCTGCCGATCATCGAGCGCTCCACGACGTTGCGCAGCTCTCGGACGTTGCCGGGCCACGGGTGACCCTGCAGGCGGTCCATGGTGCGCCTGGAGATGGTGTCGATGGTGAGCCCCATCTCGTGGCCGATCGTCTCGACGAACGACCACACAAGGAGCGGGATGTCCTCGCGCCGCTCGCGCAGCGCGGGGACCCGGATCGGGAAGACGTTGAGCCGGTAGTAGAGGTCCTGGCGGAAGCGGCCTTCGCGCACGGCCTCGGCCAGGTCCCGGTTGGTGGCGGCGATGATCCGCACGTTGACGGTGCGGGGGCGCGAGCTGCCGACGCGCTCGTACTGCCCTTCCTGGAGCACGCGCAGGAGCTTGCTCTGAAGCTCCAGCGGCAGCTCGCCCACCTCGTCGAGGAACAGCGTCGAGCCGTCGGCGAGCTCGAAGCGTCCCGCCTCCCGGGACACGGCGCCGGTGTAGGCGCCCTTCTCCCGGCCGAAGAGCTCGCTCTCCATCAGGGTCGACGGCAGGGCGGCACAGTTGACCGTGACCATGGTCCGGCCGGCGCGGGGGCTGAGCTCGTGCACGCGCCGGGCGATGAGCTCCTTACCGCTGCCGGTCTCGCCCAGCAGGAGGACCGTCGACGAGGTCCCGGCCACCTTCGCGACCTGGGCCAGCACCCTCTGCAGGGCCGGGCTGTCGCCGACGATCGCGCCCTGGTGGTGGGCCTTGTGCTCGGCGCGAAGGTACGTGTTCTCGAGCTCGAGCTGGCGGCGCAGCGCGTCGATCTCGGCGAGGCGTCGTTCGAGCTGGCGCTCGGCCTCGCGCAGCTGGCTGACGTCCATGGTCAATCCCACCATCCGCCGCTCGCCGCCGATCTCGCAGAGGGTGCCGTTGCCCGCGTAGGGGATGGTGCGACCGTCCTTGAGGAGGAGCCGGTACTCGGCCGTCCGGGCCTGCCCGTCTGCGAAGACCTGACCGATCCGGGCAGCGACGTCCTCGCGATCGTCCGGGTGGATGAAGTCGGTGACGTGGAGGTCCTTCAGCTCCTCGGCCGAGTAACCGAGGACCGTCTCGACCTTCCTGTTCCACCAGACGATGCGGCCATCGGGGTCGAAGACGTAGAAGAGGCCGGGCATGGCGTCGACCAGCTCCTGGAGCCGGTCCTCCCGCTCGCGGAGGCGCGTGACGTCGTGCAGGGTGCAGACGACCCGCAGCTCACCCCCCAGGAGGGCCGTGCCGATTCCGATGTCGACGTGGAGCACGGTCCCGTCGCGCCGGACCGCGGTCAGCTCGCGGCCGAGTCCCATGGGACGCGGCCCGGGTGACGCGACCCACGCCGCCCGGTGCCTTGCGTGGGTGGCGCGCAGCCCGTCGGGAATCAGCCGTTCCACCGCCTGTCCCCTCAGCTCGTCGGCACCGTACCCCAGGAGCGTCTCCGCCGACCGGCTGAGGGACACGATCACCCCTGAACGGTCGGTCACGACGACGGCCGCGCCGATGGCCTCCAAGAGGGCGGTCGGCTGGCCGCCCGCGTCGTCCTCAAACACGATGAGCTCATTGTAGCGGAAGCGCGGCCGGGGCCGGCGCCCGGGACGCCGCGGCCCGCCGGATTGCGGTGAATGTGGGGACGAAGGTCGTGATGCGCGACGAGGGCGCCCCGGAGGT
>CALBDV010000509.1 GCA_937927565.1 uncultured Holophagales bacterium | reverse complement strand
TGCGCGGGGTGAGCGTCGAAGCTGCCCCCCGGGCAGCTCGCGCAGGTCCTGCGCGCCCTCGGTGACGTCTTCGACCCGTCGGCCTATCCCGACGTTCTCGTCGGGCTCTCCGAGCCGGACGATGCGGCCGTGCTCGACCTGGGGGGCGGGCGCGCGCTGATCCTGACGACCGACTTCTTCACGCCCGTCGTCGACGAGCCCTACGACTTCGGCGCCATCGCCGCCGCGAACGCGATGAGCGACGTCTGGGCCATGGGGGGCGAGCCCGTCCTCGCCCTGAATCTCGTCGCCTTCCCGCCGCAGCTCTCGGCCGCGACGCTGGCAGAGCTGCTCCGGGGCGGAGCGGAGGTCGTCCGTTCGGCGGGGGCCGTCATCGCGGGCGGGCACTCCATCCAGGACAAGGAACCGAAGTACGGACTCTGCGTCGTCGGCTTCGGCGAGACGTCGCGCCTCCTGACGAAGGGGGGCGCCCGGCCCGGGGACGCGCTCTACCTGACGAAGCCGCTCGGAACGGGCACGGTGACGACGGCGCTGAAGCGCGGGATCGCTCCGGGAGACGAGGTCGCCGCCGCCGTGGCGTCGATGAAGCGCCTGAACCGGGCTGCCTCACGCTCGGCCCTGGCCGCGAGGGCGACAGCCGCGACCGATGTGACGGGGTTCGGGCTCGTGGGTCACGCCCTCGAGATGGCCGATGCCTCCGGAGTCCGTTTTCGCTTCGAGTGGGACGCCCTCCCCTGGCTGCCCGGTGCTCTCCGATTCGCCGAAGACATGGTCTTTCCCGGCGGCGCATTCAACAACTTCGAGCACTTCGGAGCCCGTCTGGCGCGCACGCGATCGCTGAGCGACGGAGAAGCGATGCTCCTCTTCGACCCACAGACCTCGGGAGGCCTTCTCGTCGCCGTTCCGGCGGCCGGGATCGCGGAGTTCACCGGATCGATCGGGAGGGCAGGCGAAGAGGCCCGGCTCGTCGGCGAAGTCGTCGACGGGGTGGGGCTCGAAGTCGTCTGAGCCGGGCCTGAAGCGCGACGGGCCCGCCTGAATCACTCTGTTTCGTCACTGCACGAAACGTTGCAACGCCCCGCCCCCGCGTGCCCGATTCGTCCCAACGGTTTTCCGGTCCAGCTCGCGGCAAACCCACCCAAATCACTCCCTGTGGGCGGGTTAGCGGCCTTTCTCTCCACCCTCGACCTCCTCCTCCGATGAGACCGTCTCGCTGGCTCCGTTCTTGAAAGGGGGGGCCACGGCCCGATCGGGCCATGAGATGGCCATGGACGTGCCACCTCGGACGGAGCGGAATGAAGAAGATCCTCCTCGCCCTCATCGGCCTCGCGGTCGTCGCGAGTCTCGTGGTGACGGCGGTCCGGCGGTCCGACGCCGGTCCGAAGCCGATCGAGTCGCTCCGGCAGACGTACCGCGACAAGGCGAAGCCCTCGGTCGACCACGCCCTGTTCGCCCAGCTGAAGGGCCCTTTCGCAAAGCCGCAGCTGGTGACGGCCGCCTGCATCTCCTGCCACAACGGACGGCACACCGAGGTGATGGCCTCCTCGCACTGGAACTGGGAGCGGATCGAGTACGTCGAGGGGAAGGGGATCCGGGCGATCGGCAAGAAGAACGTCCTGAACAACTTCTGCATCGGCGTCGCCGGCAGCCAGCAGAGCTGCGACAAGTGCCACGCCGGCTACGGCTGGGCCGACGGGACGTTCGACTTCACGAACCCGATGAACGTCGACTGCCTCGCCTGCCACGACAACGGCGGGACGTACGCGAAGAAGACCGCCGGCGCCGGAATGCCGGAGCCGGGCCTCGACCTGGCGCTCGTTGCACAGAAGGTCGGCCGGCCGCAGAGGGCGAACTGCGGCAACTGCCACTTCTTCGGCGGCGGCGGGAACAACGTGAAGCACGGCGACCTGGAGATGGCCCAGTTCGAGACCACCCGGGACGTCGACGTCCACATGGGGACCGACGGCGCCGACATGTCGTGCGTCGACTGCCACACGGCCGAGAAGCACCAGATGCTCGGCAAGGCCTACTCGCTCTCCTCGATGAACCGCAACCGGGTGACCTGCGAGAGGTGCCACGGCGCGGTCCCCCACGAAGACGACCTCCTGAACCAGCACGGATACAAGGTCGCCTGCCAGACCTGCCACATCCCCGAGTACGCGAAGGTGAACGCGACGAAGATGAGGTGGGACTGGTCGACGGCCGGAAAGCTGAAGGACGGGCAGCCCTACGAGGAGGAGGACGGCCAGGGGAACCACGCCTACATGTCGATCAAGGGCACCTTCACCTGGGAGAAGAACGTGAAGCCCGAGTACGTCTGGTTCGGCGGCACCGCCTCGCACCACCTTCTCGGCGAGCCGTTCGACCCGTCCCGTCCCCTCGTCCTGAACCCGCTCCACGGCGAGTACGACGAGCCCGAGGCGAAGATCGTCCCGGTCAAGGTCCACCGTGCGAAGCAGATCTACGACACGAAGAACCGGACGCTGATCCAGCCGAAGCTCTACTCCGCGACCCCCGGGGACGGCGGCTACTGGGGAGACTTCGACTGGAACGCCGCTGCCGCCGCCGGGATGAAGGAGGTCGGCCTCCCCTACAGCGGCTCCTACGCCTTCGCCGAGACCGAGATGAACTGGCCGCTGAACCACATGGTCGCCCCGAAGGAGAAGTCCGTCTCGTGCGAGGAGTGTCACGCGCGGGAAGGGGGGCGGCTCGCTTCGGTGAAGGGCTTCTACCTGCCGGGCCGCGACCGCAGCAAGCTCCTGGACGGCCTCGGCACGCTCCTCGTTCTCGGCACGCTGGCGGGGGTCGTGGTCCACGGCGGGGCCCGCTACTGGTTCTGGCGCCGGCGCCAGGGAGGCAAGTGATGACTCGCGAATACGTCTACCCGGCGTTCGGCCGCTTCTGGCACTGGACGCAGTCGTTCCTGATCCTCTTCCTCGCCGTCACCGGCTTCGAGATCCACGGCTCGCTCCGCTTCTTCGGCTACGAGCAGGCGGTGCGTTTCCACAACGGCGCGGCGATGGCGTTCCTCGTCCTGATCGCCTTCGCCGTCTTCTGGCACTTCACGACCGACGAGTGGCGCCAGTACGTCCCGACGTGGGAGAACGTGAGGGCCCAGGCGGAGTACTACCTCTTCGGCATCTTCCAGGACGCGCCCCACCCGACGCGGAAGACGAAGCTGAGGAAGCTGAACCCGCTCCAGAAGATCGTCTACGCGGGGCTGAAGCTCTTCGTCCTCCCCCTGGTCTGGATCTCGGGCCTCCTCTACATGTTCTACCGCTACCCGCAGAAGTACGAGGTCCTCGCTCTCGACGTGTCGGCCCTCCAGCCGATCGCCCTCGCCCACACCGTCGGGGCCTTCGCCCTTCTCTGCTTTCTCGTCGCGCACCTTTACCTGACGACGACCGGCCACACCCTCACGTCGAACCTGAAGGCGATGGTGACGGGGTGGGAAGAGCTCCAGGACGAGCCGCACGCGGCCGCCCCACGGGCCGCCGCTTCCATGCAGGCCGCCAGCGATGCCGCGCCCGGGGACCACTGAGGAAGACGCCATGAACGACAGACCGATGAACCCCTACCTGGCCGGATTCCTTCTCGGCCTCGTCCTCCTCCTGACGATCTTCGTCACCGGACGCGGCCTCGGAGCGAGCGGCGCCACCAAGAGCCTCGTCGTCGCCACCGTCGGCGCGGTGGCTCCGGAGCACGCCGCGACGAGCCCCTTCTACTCGAAGCTGGTCGGGCCGGGCCACGAGAACCCGCTCAAGGCGTGGCTCGTCTTCGAGGTCCTCGGCGTCCTCATCGGGGCGTTCGTCTCGGGGCTCTCCGCCGACCGCCTGAAGCTCGTCACCGAGAAGGGGCCGAGGGTCTCCGTCAGGAACCGGCTCCTCTTCGCCGCCGCCGGCGGCGCCCTCTTCGGGGCCGGGGCGCAGCTCGCCCGCGGCTGCACGAGCGGCGCGGCCCTGAGCGGCATGGCGGTCCTCTCCGTGGCCGGCTTCGTCACGATGCTCGCGATCTTCGGCAGCGGGTTCCTCTTCGCCTGGTTCACCCGCTCTCTCTGGCTCGGCGCGAAGGCGGGGAGGTAGTTCGATGGGTCCGTTCGTCCCCGACCTGATCACCGATCAGCTCAACCTCGTCATCGCCCTGGCCATCGGCTTCCTCTTCGGCTTCGTCCTCGAGCAGGCCGGCTTCTCCTCGTCGCGGCGGCTCGTCGGCGTCTTCTACGGCTACGACCTCACGGTCCTGCGCGTCTTCTTCACCGCCGCCGTCACGGCAGCGGCAGGTGTCCTCCTCCTCGCGGCGGGCGGGCTCCTCGACCTGACGGCGATCTTCGTGAACCCCACCTGGCTCGCCCCGGCGATCGTCGGGGGCGTCATCATGGGACTCGGCTTTCTCCTCGGCGGCTTCTGCCCCGGAACGAGCGTCTGCGCGGTCGCGATCGGGAAGGTCGACGCGATGGCCTTCGTCGGAGGGAGCGTCCTCGGGGTCTTCGGCTACGCCGAGCTCTTCCCCCGGTTCGCGGCGTTCGCCGACTCGACCTCCCTCGGCCCCGCAATGGTCTCCTCGTCGCTCGGGGTCTCGCGGGGGGTCTTCGTTCTCCTCCTCGCCGCCGCTGCCGTCCTCGCGTTCACGGTGGGCGGGATCGTCGAGCGAAAGGTCGCCCCTGAGACGGCTCCGTCGCGGCTCTTTCCCGTGAGGACGCACGTCGCCGCCGCTGCCATTCTCCTCGTCGTCGCCGCCCTCGCCGCCGTTCTCCCGGACCGCAGCACCCGCCTCGTCGCCAGGGTGAACGCCCCCGGGTACGTCCCCCACCACACCGTCAAGGCGATGACGCCCGACGAGCTCGCCTTCCGGATCCTCGATCGCGACCCGCTCCTGCGCGTCATCGACCTGCGCGCCGAGGCGACGCGAAAGGCGCAACCGCTACCCGGGGCGATCGCCGTCCCCGCGGGCGAGATCCTCGGCAAGGAGTGGCGGTTGCCGTTCTCTCCACGCCTCGTGAAGAAGGTCCTCGTGGCCGGGACCGAGGCCGAGGCGAAGACCGCCGCGTACCTTCTCGTGGAAACGGGGTTCGAGAACGTGGCGTACCTCGAGGGGGGGTACCCGGCGTTCGTACAGACGGTCCTCTCCCCCGCGGCACCCGTGGGCGAGGGGCGCTTCGCCCCCGTCGTCGAGCGCTTCCGCGAGCAGGCGCGCAAAGGCCTCGCCGAGATGGTCCG
>CALBDV010000508.1 GCA_937927565.1 uncultured Holophagales bacterium | reverse complement strand
GGCCCCTCGGCGCCGGGCGGATCCTCCGCCGCAACCTCCTGATCTACGGCCTGGGTGGCCTCGTCGCGCCGTTCGCCGGGATCAAGCTGATCGACCTCCTCCTCGTCGCCGTGAAGCTCGCCTGAGGTGCCAGTCGTGAAGGACCACGTCTTCGTCTCCGTCCGCCTCCTCGTCGTCTACACCCTTCTGCTCGGCTTCGGCTACCCCGCCGCCGTCTGGGCGGTCGGCCGCGTCGCCTTCCGGAGCGTGGCGGACGGTTCGTTCGTCTCCCGCGACGGGACGGTCGTCGGTTCCTCGCTCATCGGCCAGGCCGTGACTTCCCCGGGGCTCTTCCGGACGCGCCCGTCCGCGGCTGGCAGTGGCTACGACGCCGCGGCTTCGTCGGGATCGAATCTCGGCCCCACGTCCAGGGCTCTCGCCGATCGAGTAACCGCGGAGGTCGCGAAGGCGCGCACGGAGAACCCCGGTGCGAAGGGACCCGCCCCGGCCGACGCCGTCACCGCTTCCGGCTCCGGCCTCGACCCGCACGTCTCTCCCGAGTTCGCGCTCTGGCAGGTGCCGCGCGTCGCGAAGGAGACCGGGATCCCCGCGGCGGATCTCGAGGCCATGGTCGCGCGCCGCACCGAAGGCCGCTTCCTCGGGCTCTTCGGCGAGCCGCGGGTGAACGTCCTGCTTCTGAACCTCGAAGTGAGGGAGAGCTCCAAGACCATTCCGCGACCGTGACGCCCCGATAATCGAGATCGTGCCGAGAGCCACCGACGACCGACGCCCCGACCCCGAGGCTTTTCTCCGAAAAGCGTCGCGGGACGCTCGCCTCGGCAAGCTCAAGGTCTACCTCGGCATGGCCGCCGGCGTCGGCAAGACCTACAAGATGCTCGACGACGCCCACGGCCTGAGGCGCCACGGGACCGACGTCGTCATCGGATACGTCGAGACGCATGGAAGACCGGAGACCGAAGCCCGGATCGGCGACCTGGAGGTCGTCCCGCGCAAGCAGGTCAGCTACCAGGGGGTCGTCCTGCCGGAGATGGATCTCGACGCCATCCTGCGGCGCAGGCCGGACGCAGTTCTCGTCGACGAGCTGGCCCACACGAACGCGCCGGGGAGCCGCAACGAGAAGCGCTGGAAGGACGTCGAGGAGATCCTCGCAGCGGGGATCTCGGTGATGGCCGCCGTGAACGTCCAGCACCTCGAGGGAGTCCAGGACGTCGTCAGCTCCGTGACCGGGATCGAGGTACGGGAACGCCTCCCCGACCGGATCGTGCGCGACGCCGACGCCCTCGTCGTCGTCGACCTCCCCGTGGAGGAGCTGAGGGAGCGAATCCGCATCGGGAAGGTCTACACGCCCGAGAAGGCGGAGCAGGCGCTCGCGAACTTCTTCACCGAGGAGAAGCTGACACGCCTCAGGGAGCTGACGCTCTTCCAGACGGCGGACCACATCGAGGCCGACGCCCACGACAGCGGCACGCTCGAGGCGCCGGCGCCCCAGGCGCGCGTCGCCGTCGCGATCCCGCTCGCCCCGGAGACCGCGCGGAAGCTGATCCTCCGCGCCTCCCGGACCGCGGGCCGGATGAACACCCGTTGGTATGCCCTCCACGTGCGGCGGTCGCGCGAGCGCCCTGAGCACCTTTCGGCACGGCAGCACAGAGCACTCACCGAGAACGTCGAGCTCGCGATGACGCTCGGCGCGACCGTCGTCGTGAGGGAGGCGGAGGACGTGGCCGCCGAGATCGTCCGCTTCGTTCGCGAGGAGAACGTCGCCGTCCTGATCGTCGGCCCGCCGTCGCGCCGCGGCCTCATCGCACGCCTCGTCCCCGGAATCGTCGACCGCCTCCTCTCCCGTGCGGACGGCTTCGACCTCCTCGTAGTCGACGCCGGAGACGACGAGGCCTAGGCAGACGCCCTGCTACCCGGCGACCCGCTCCGCTTTGCGGTAGTAGATGAGCAGGATCGAGTCCCTCACCCCGGCCCCTTCGGGAATCCTCTCGACGCCGTGCCAGCTGATGAGGCCCACCGAGAAGGCGTAGCCCCTTCCCGGCAGAAACGGGAAGCGATGAAACTCCACGAGTGGAGTCCGCTTCGCGAGGAGGTTCCCGAGATCCAAAGGCCGCAAGCGGTAGAGAGACGTTCCGAGCCGCTCCTGGTCAGACCCCGCGGGGAGGTAGAACTGCACCGTGACGAGCTTGGCCGGCGAGTCGGGATGGGGCTCGATCCAGTACCCCGGACGGTCTCGGACGAGGCTGGGCAGCGGATGGCCGGCGACAGGGCTTCGTCCGAGGAGTGCGAAGACGGATTCCCTCAGCTCGGTCGAGACGAGTGCGGAGGAGACCTCGGTCCAGAAGGCCCTGTCGGCCTCTGGGAGACGGGCCAGGCCATTCGGACCGAGGTGGGCGAGAGCGCGGGCCGCCTTCCCGTCCGGGAGCCGGTATCTCTCGGACAGGTCCGGGACGTAGAGATCATCCGGCGGAAGGCGTCTGAGCATCTCGGCGTACACGTCGGGCGGGAACGCGCCCTCGAGCGAAGCGTGAGGGAAGGGCCGTTTCCGAACCCTCGCGCCCGCGACCGCGGCGAGGAGGCCGTCGAGAACCCTGTTCCGCACGGACGAATCGTCGAGGCGCCGCGGTCCGCTTGTCAAACGGGCTCGGCAACATGGGAACCCGCCGAACGGCCCTCACGATCACGCATGGCCGCCCCGCCACCGCGTCGGGTTTCTGCCATCATCCGCGGGTGTGCGGACGGGTCGTCTACTCGAGCGACAAGGGGCGGGTTTGCCCGACCTGCGGCTGGCCGGCGAACGACTGCCGCTGCTCGAAGAAGCTCGACGAGCCGATTCCGGCGATGGTGACGGCAAAGCTGCGGATCGAGAAGAAGGGGCGCGGCGGGAAGAGCGTGACGGTCGTCGACGCGCTTCCCGACAACGGCCCGTTCCTCGAGGAGCTCGCGAAGGCACTGAAGAAGGCCTGCGCGGTGGGTGGCACGGTGAAGCCCGGGGCCGTCGAGCTGGCCGGGGACGTGAGGGACAGGGTCCGCCCGCTTCTCGCGGCACGCGGGTTCGTCGTCAAGGGCTGAGGGCGCGGGACGGCGCGGCGCCGAAGCGCTGTACCGTTCCGCCCCGTACGGTGCGGTTCCGGGGACATAGACTGGTTCGTGTCCCGGCGCGATCCATCGGAGGGAAGGCATGCGCAAGAGAGCGCTCGTCCTCGTCACCGTCGTCCTCGGGATTGCTTCCGCCGCGATCTCCGAACGCTTGCCGTACCCCGAGCACGAAATCGCGAACGTCGCCGCCTTCGCGCGGCTCTACGGCGTCGCGCGGTACTTCTTCCCGAGCGACGCGGCGGCGGAGCTCGACTGGAACCGCTTCGCCGTCCACGGCGTCGCCCGCGTCCGGCATACCGCGGACCAGGCGACGCTCCGCACCACGCTCCTGCGGCTCTTCTCTCCGCTCGGCCCCGGATTCGAGGTCTCGGGTCGGCTTCCGGCCGCTCCCGCTCCGACGAGGGCCGACGGCCGGCTCGTGGCGTGGCGCTACTTCGGGCCGGGCCGAAACCCCGGAGGCGTCCCCGGACCGTACCGCGGGAAGAGGACCGCGCGCACCGCCGCCAGGATCGACGGGTTCGTCACGGTGATGCGGACGGTCCCCGCCGCCCCCCTGCGGGGCCGGCCGATCCGGCTCCGGGGTCGCCTCCGCGCGTCCGTCACCGACGAGACGGGCAATGCGGCGCTCTGGCTGCGCGTCGACCTGCCGGACCAGAAGACGGGCTTCTTCGACAACATGAGCGACCGGCCCGTGCGCGAGCCAGCCTGGCGCCTCTGCGAGATCGAGGGCGAGGTGGCGACCGACGCCGTCTCCGTCGCGTTCGGCGTGATGGCCTCCGGTGCGGCGACGGCGGACTTCGACGCCCTCGAGCTCGCGGTGAAGGCTCGGGACGGCGCGTGGACACCCGTGGCTTTCGACGACGCCGGTTTCGAGGCTCGGGAAGGCGCGCCGGGGAGCGGCTGGTTCCGGGCGGGGAGCTCGCGGACCGCCTTGGTGACGCGCCCCGACTCCGGGGCGTTCGAAGGACACCGGGTCCTTCGGCTCGCCCCCGGGACGGAGGGAACCGAGATCGAGGAGCTCGTTCCGGACGCTCCCCCGAAGGCGGGGGCTCACGTCGACGTCCCCCTCTGGCTGGGGCTCACGGCGCGCGTTCCGCTCACGCTCGCAGACGGAGAGGCCCGCAAGGACCCGACGCGTCGCCGGTCGCTCGACGCGCTCCTTCAGTCCCTCGCCGCCGTCCCCCGTTCGACCGGAGAGCCCGGCCCCGACGAGCGGCTCGCCGACGTCGTCGCCGTCTGGAGCGCCTTCCGGCATTTCTATCCGTACTGGAAGGAGGCCGGAGTCGACTGGGAGGCCCGCCTCGTCCCCACGCTCGAGGCCGCGCGGGCCGCGACGACGCGGAAGGAGCAGCGCAACGTGCTCCGCAGGCTCGTGGCCGAGGCACGCGACGGTCACGGGTTCGTGGCGGACGTGCTCGAGAGGGCCCCGCAGGCGTTCCTCCCCGTACGGCTCGTCCCGCTCGAGGGCCGGCTCGTCGTCTCCGCGAGCGCTGCGCCGGAAGCACCGGTCGGCGCCCTCGTCACGACGATCGACGGTGTGCCTGCCACGACGAGGCTCGCGGAGGCGGCGGGCCTCTGCTCCGGAACCGACCGCTGGCGCGAGGTCCAGGGCGCCAACGAGCTCGCCCGCGGGCCCACGGGCGCCAGGGTCACGCTCCGGGTGGACGACGGCCGGGGACCGAGAACGGTCTCCCTCTCTTTTGACCGCCTCGAGCCCCCGCCCGAGAAGCGGCCGCAGCCGATCGTCGAGCTCGAGCCCGGCATCTGGTACGTCGACCTCACCCGCACGGAGATCTCGAAGGTCACCCCCCGTCTCGAAGAGATCGCGAGAGCGCGCGGAGTCGTTTTCGACGTGCGAGGCTACCCGGGCGACGCGGGCGCCCGCATCCTGCAGTACCTGCTCGACGCCGGCGAGAACGACCGCTGGATGCACGTCGCGCGAATCACCGGCCCGCTCGGCGAAGCGGCCGGATGGAACAGCTTCGGATGGAATCTCTCCCCCGTGAAGCCGCACATCGGAGGGAAGGTCGTCTTCCTGTCGGATGCGCGCGCGATCAGCTACGCGGAGTCCGTGATGGGGTACGTCGCGGACCGGAAGCTCGGGACCATCGTCGGATCGGACACGGCCGGGACGAACGGGAACGTCGTCTCGCTGGCGACGCCCGGCCGGTTCAACGTGGGGTTCACCGGGATGCGCGTCACGGGTCACGACGGCCGGACGACATTCCACCTCGTCGGCGTGCGGCCCGACATCCCGCTGGTCCCCACCGTCCTAGGGCTCCGCAGCGGACGGGACGAGGTGCTCGAACGAGGCCTCGCCGTCGTCCGCGGAACGGCACGATGAGCGCGCCGCGGGGGCCGAACCCTCCGGTCAGCCCGCCGCGAGGGGCGCCCGCGCCGCCCCTTCCCCCGCCGTCTTCCCCGTCGCCCAGGCCCACTGGAAGTTGAAGCCGCCGATCGGGCCGGTCGTGTCGAGAATCTCGCCGGCGAGGAAGAGGCCGGGGACGAGGCGGCTCGCGCCACTGCCGGGGTCGACCTCTTCCAGCGCCACACCCCCCGCCGTCACCTCCGCGGTCCGGTAGCCCTCGGTCCCCTCGACCGGCAGCGGGAACGCGGTGAGCGCGCGGACGACCTCGCGCCGCGCCTCGCGGGAGAGACGGTGGAGGGGCACGTCGCCCGCGACACCCGCCTCGCCGAGGACGAGGGCGGCGACGCGATCCGGCAGCGATCGCCGGAGAACGCCCAGGACGGATCCGGAGCCGGAGTGGGCTCGAAGAGCCGCGTCCCACTCTTCGGCGCTCCCGCCGAATGACACGGTCACGGTGAAGGGCCGGCCGGCCGCAAGAGCTCGCGAGGCGACGTGCGAGACGTCGAGAACCGCGGGTCCGCTCCAGCCCTTGTGGGTGAAGAGGAACCCGCCGCGGGTCGTGACCGACTCGTCTCCGCTCGCCGCCGTGACCGTCGCCTCGAGAGAGATCCCGGAGAGCGCCGCGTGCGCTGGCGAGGAGCCGGTGAGAGGAACGAGCGCGGGGCAGAGAGGACGGATCGTGTGGCCCAGGGTTGCGGCCCAGTCGAAGCCCGCCGCGTCGGCTCCCCCGGCGAGGACCGAGCGGCCCCCGGTGGCGAGGACGACGCGGGAGGCGACGAGCGCGTCCGCGTCGAGGCGGACGTCGAAAACGCCCTCCGCGCGGGGCGAGATCTCTCTCACCGGCGCGCTCGAACGCACCTCGGCGCCGGCGGCCCGCGCGTGCGCCACGAGCGCGTCGCGGACGTCACGGGCGCGGTTCGACGGCGGGAAGAGTTTCGACGACTCCGCTTCCTCCCGGAGGGGCCCTCCGAGGACCTCCTCGAAGAAGGCTCGCTGCCCGGCGAGCGGAAAGCGGTCGAGGAAGCGGTCGACGAGCCGGCGCGGCGAGGAGGAGACGAAACGCGCCCGCGCCTCCCGCAGCGGGAGCACGTTGCAGTGGCCGCCCCCGGAGACGAGGATCTTCCTCCCCGGCTCGCGCGCCGCCTCGAGGACGACGACCGGCGCGGCGCTCCCGGCCTCGCGAAGCCGGGCCGCGGCCGACGCGGCGGCGAGAAGCCCCGCGGCCCCGCCGCCGACGATCACGATGCCCGCCTCCATCGCGGAGATAATGCGGCTTCCCGGAACCGGGTCGCATGCGAAATCTCGTCCGCCGCTGCGTTTACACGCTCCACTTCGTCGCCGCGTCGATCGTGGGAGGCCTCCTCCTCCCCGTCGTCTCCGCCGCGGCGCTCGCGATCGCCCTCGTTCGGGGGCCGAAGGGGCACGCCGCCGTCTTCGCCGCCCGGACCTACTCGCGGGTCATGCAGAGGGTCCTCGGCTGGAGGATCGAAGCCGAGGGAATCGAGCGACTCGCCCAGGTCAGCCCTTCGGTCGTCATGGTCCGCCACCAGTCGAACCTCGACGTCATCGTGGTGGGAGAGGTCTTCCCGCCCGGCGCCATCGCCATCGGCAAGAAGCAGCTGGAGTGGATTCCGCTCTTCGGCTGGCTCTGGAGGGCGACGGGAAACATCCTGATCGATCGCCGGCATACTGCGGTCGCGATGGAGTCGATTCGCCGCGCGGCCGAGTCCGCGAAAGCGGTGGGAGTCTCCGTCTGGGTCGCGCCCGAGGGGCACCGGAACATGGGTGCCGAGATGCTGCCGTTCAAGAAGGGGGTCTTCCACCTGGCCCTCGGCGCGCAGTTCCCGATCCTCCCGCTCGCCGTCAGTCCGCTCTCGGCCGTCCTCGACGCGCGCCGCTGGATCCTCCGCCCCGGGTCGATCCGCCTTCGCGTCCTCCCGCCCGTGCCGACCGCGGGCCTCGGCCCCGGGGATCTCGACGCGCTGATGGCGCGGGTCCGATCAGATATGGCGAACGCGCAGCGCGAGCTCGCGCTCGGCGCGGGCGAACCGATTCTCCCGTCGCCACACGGCGCATCCATCGAAGGGGCCCGCGCGTGAGGGGCCCGGTTCGCAGGGCCGTCGCACGGGTTCACTTTCTCCTCGCCTGCGTCGTCGGCGCGCTCTCCTTCGTCGCCGTGTCGGTGGGCGGCCTCTTCTACGTCGCCCTGCGCCCGCGCGGGAACGCCTCGTTCCAGCTCTCCCGGAGCTTTCACTGGATCATGGTGACGCTCCTCGGCTGGCGGGTGACGGTGGAGGATCGCGACCGCCTCGCCGAGTCGGCGCCGGCGATCCTGATGGCGACCCACAAGTCGAATCTCGACATCGTCGTCTACGGGGGGCTCTTCCCGAGGCGGGCCGTCGTCATCGGGAAGAAGGAGATCGAGAAGATCCCGGTCTTCGGCTGGTTCTTCCGGGCGGCCGGGAACATCCTCCTCGACCGCAAGGACCTGGCGAGCGCCATCGCTTCCATCGCCGCCGCCGCCGCGCGCGTGAGGGTGGAGCGGATCTCGGTCTGGGTCTTTCCGGAAGGGCACCGCAACGGTGGGCCGACGCTCCTGCCGTTCAAGAAGGGATCGTTCCACCTCGCGATCGCGGCGCAGGTCCCGATCGTCCCGATCGTCTGCACGCCCCTCCACGACCTCCTCGACGGGCACCGCCTCCTCGTCTTCCCCGGACGGATCCGGCTGCGGGTCCTCACTCCGATTCCGACCGTGGGACTGGGAGAGGAAGACCTCGAGACGCTCGTCGCGACGGTGCGCGCCCGGATGCAGGAAGCGCAGGACCGCCTCGCGGCGGAGACGGCGTGAGATGATGGGTCCGGCGGCCGGCCCCGAAGGGCCGAGGCGCCAGAAACAGGACACCCGCGCATGAACGCGACACCTCGCCCCCGCATTCGTCCGGCTGCCGCTCTCGGCTTCGGCCTCGTCCACGCCGCGGCCCTGGGCGTCCTCGCCTTCGACTTCTCCTGGGAAGGGGTCGCCCTCTGCCTCGGGTCGTACTACCTCAGGATGTTCGCGATCACGGCGGGCTTCCACCGCTACTTCGCCCACCGCACCTACCGGATGAACCGCTTCTGGCAGTTCGTCATGGCCTTCCTCGGCCAGACGT
>CALBDV010000507.1 GCA_937927565.1 uncultured Holophagales bacterium | reverse complement strand
CCTAGCCTCGGAGACGCTTCGGCGGATCGCGCCGGAGGAGTCCTTCTCGCTCGATTCGACCAGCTCGACAACGTCCGGGTCCCGCGCTCCGGCTGGGCAGCCCGGGTCGAGACGGGGATCTACGGAAATTTCCTCGGCGCGGACAACAGCTACAACAAGGTCTCCGCGTCCGCAATGGGCGCCCGTTCGTTCGGCGAGTGGACCCTCCACGGCGGGATCGAGGCCTCGGGCCCCTTCGGAGGGACGAAGCTGCCCTTCTTCGACCTGAGCTGGCTGGGTGGATTCACCCGCCTCTCCGGCCTCAGGACGGATCAGATCTTCGGCCAGTACGCCGGTCTCGCGCGCGTCGGGGCGCGGTATCGGATCTCGAAGCTCCCGAGCCTCGTCGGGAGCGGCGTCTTCGTCGGGACGACCCTGGAGACGGGAAACGTCTGGTTCGCGACGGAGAGCATCAAGCCGTCGAACCTGATCTGGGCCGGAAGCCTCTACGGTGCGGCCGACACGATCCTGGGTCCGGTCTACCTCGGCTGGGGCATCGCGGAGCAGGGGTACAACACGTTCTTCCTGTCGCTCGGTCTGCCGATCTAGGCCGAGCCGGATCGGGCCGAACCGGCAGATCCGAGAGGGCCCGCCCCGGCCGTTCGCGGGGCGGGCCTCCGGACGGCGCCGTTACTTCGGTGGGAAGTTCTCGAAGAGTTTCGTGAAGACCTCGGTCGCCTTCTGCGTCCGCTCTTCGGGTGTCGCGTCCATCGAGATCTGGTCCTTGGCGATGCCACGCCAGACGGCGGTGCCTTTGGCCTGGTCGACGAGGTCGATGACGATCGTCCCCGTCGGGATCTCCGTCACGGTCGTCGTCTGCATGCCTCCGCCGTAACGCCAGCCACCCCACCCGCCGTAGCCGTAGCCGCTGGTGTTCATCTGGGTTTCCTTGCCGGTCTTGAAGTGGGCGAAGACGGAGAGGTCGCCACCCTCCTCGACCCGCTTGAAGCCCTTCGCCTCGAGCACCGTCGTCAGCGCGCCCGCGGCACGCTCGGCGGCGATCTGGTTCTTCGCCGGGGCTCCCTGCTTGAAGGAGAACGTCTTGTACTTCGAGAAGTCGGTCCCCGGGGCGTAGTCGGTGCTGATCTCGAGGGTCGAGCAGCCGAATGCTGCGACCACGAGAGCCAGCGTTGCGAGGCGTATCGGTTTCATCGGAATCCTCCTTCGGGAGTTGTTCACTGCACCTATTTCAGCATAACCCGGGAACCTGACTGTCCGTTCCCAGCTCCGGGTTGCATCGTTGCCGAATTTCGATCAGTCCGCCTTCCGCCGGGCAGGCGCCGGGTACCATTTTTCCGGCGGAACGACCTTCGCGGATTCCGGATCCCCCAGGTAGTGCGGCGACATGATCTGGACCCCGTGCTCGTTGAACGCATCCTGGATGTTCGCGTGAAGGGCCGTCAGGACGGCGATCCGGTCGGCAGGCCGCCCGATGTGGGCGTTCAGTTCGTACTCGACGTAGAAATCCTGGAGCGACCAGTGGCGGACGAACGGGGCCGGGTCCTTGCTCAGGCCCTCCGTGCGGTCCGCGGCGAGGAGGAGGAGCGACTCGACCTGTCGCCAGGCCGCGTCGTAGCCGATCGTCACCCGCGTGGCGAGGAGCGGGCCGCCCGGGCGCTTGGACCTCGAGTGATTCCGGAGCGTGGCCGACGCCACGACGGCGTTCGGGATCGACAGCTCGTCGTTCCAGGGCGTCGTGATCTTCGTGGCGAAGAGGCCCTGCGCCTCCACGGTCCCTTCCACGTCGCCGATCCGAACGTAGTCGCCGATCTTGAAGACGCGCGCGTAGAGGAGCATGAAGCCGCTGAAGACCTGCCCGACGATCGTCGTCGAGCCGAGGGAGATCATCACGCCGAGGACGACGCTGACCCCCTTGAACGCGTCGGTCCCGCTTCCCGGCAGGTAGGGGAAAGCCATGATGAGCGCGAAGATCCAGAGCACCCCGGCCGTGAGGCGCCGCGTCGGTTTCGCCGTCTCGGAGAGGGCTTCGGGGACCTTCAGCCGCCCGGCCTCGATCGCGTCGAAGAACGCGTTCGACAGCTTCACGAGGAGCCGCGTGAGGAGAGCGATGAACACCACGATGGCGAGGTCGGGGAGCTGCCGGAGAACGCCGGCCCCGAAGGCCCTCGCCGTCGAGGAGAGGAACTGACCGAGCTCCTCGCCCCAGGCCCGGGTCCAGGGGAAGCGCCTCAGCACGTAGGTCAGCCAGAGGTACGCCACGAAGAAGTGCCCGAGAGCGATGGCGATCCGGACGGCCCAGGTCACGGCCTGGGTCATCCAGAGCAGGGGAACGAACCCCTTCCCTCCGGCCTCGAGGCGTGCGGCGATTCGCTGGGTCAGGATGACGAAGCGCCGTTCGAGAAACTGGCGGAGGCGCCGGAGGGATCCGGCGAGAAGGACGAACAGCGCCGTCGCGAAGAGACTCCAGAGGACCGCGAAGAAGAGCTCCTTTCCGCTCCGTCTCTCGCGCATCTCCGCGAGCCCCTGAGAGAGGCTTCTCGTGATCGCCGCGGCGACCGTGTCCAGCGTCTCGCCGCCCTCAGGGTCGAGGTCTCCGGGTACGAGGCCGAACACCATCCGGGAACCGACGAAGACGATCCTGCCGATCGGTTCGGTTCGAACCTCGACTCTGCCCCACGCTTTCCCGCGGACGATCTCGTCGAGGTTCCGGGTCGCCTCGTGGGCCCGCACGGCCGGGGTCTTTCCGAAGAGCTCGGCGCGGAGCGTTGCGACGACACGCGGGCCGACCGTTACCTGAGCGGGCGCCGGCGGAGGCGGCGCGCCCGTGGCGCCGGCGGCCCGGGCGCACGGAGCGTGGACCGAGATAAGGAGCGCGAGGACCGCCGTCGCGGAAGCTCGCCTCATTGGTCGCAACTACTTCTTCGGGGCCGGCTGAGTCGCAGGAACGCGCGTGTAGCGATACTCGAGGATCGGGCGGATCGCCCCGGCGAGCCTCTCCTCGAAGATCTCGTAATACGCGTCGTCCGACTCCTTCTGGATCCTCACCCGCACGTCCGCCTTCTCGCCGAATGCCCAGAGCGACCCGGAGAGGGTGAGCCCACCGTTGTCCCAGCTGCTCGTGGCGACGAGGGGCTGGAGCGCTCCCCGGCCGCCGTTCGTCATGATCTGCCGGAACCAGTACCCCTGGTAGGCGTCGTAGATGAGGGCGTCGATCGTCTTCAGGTTCCCGACCGTCTGCCTCGAGACGAGGCATCGGCCGTCGAGGTCGACCCTCGACTCGCGCGTTCCTTTCGCCACCAGCTCGGGCGTCGTTCCGGTCTTGTAGACCTTCTCGGTCACGTCCCAACGCCCTTCCATCCAGGCGACTTTCTTCATGACGTCGATGGCCGTCAGGAGCTTCTGCTCGAGGGCAGGGCTCTTTTCCTTGCGCGCCTGCCAGCGCTCGAAGAGCGTCGGGGGGTCATCCGTCCCCTGGGACCACGCGGCCGGAGCGGCAAAGACGAACAGGGCGGACAGGGCGATAGCTGCTCTCACGTGCTTCCTCCCGAATGCCCGATCGCCGGGACGGAGGAAGTCTAACCGGACGCCGACCGTCCCCGCGTCCGGTCCTGCCCGAAGGGGCTCCCGGAATCGGAGCGCCGGTCCTGGCCGACGACGCGGCCCGGTGTAACCTCCCGCCGAGCGATGCCGTGCCGCCGTCAGCGAAGAACGGGTGAGCGGTCCGGCTTCGGGAAGGAGCAGACTCCGATGGCAGGAACAGAAGCCGGGATCTGGAAACGCAGGGGGCGCCTCGTCGCAGCGGTGGCGGTTCTCGTCCCGACCATTGCCCTGGTCACCACCGCGGCGCTTCGGGCGGCCGCCCCCGAGACCCCGCGTCCGACGATTCCAGGCAAGTTCGTCTGGCACGACCTCCTCACGACCGACTCCCCGGCCGTCGAGAAGTTCTACGCGGGCCTCTTCGGCTGGACGTTCGAGGTCCAGAAGGGGCGCGAGAACCCCTACAAGGCGATTCGCCTGGCGGGGGTTCCCATCGGCGGCATCGTCGACGTTTCCGCGATGAAGGCCGACACCCCCTCCTCGACGTGGCTGAGCTACGTCTCCGTGGCCGACGTCGACAAGACCGTCGCCGCGATGCGGAGCCGGAACTGCAAGGTCCTGCGCGAGCCCGGGCCCGTCGGTTCCAACGCCAGGGCTGCCGTGGTCGTCGACCCGCAGGGCGCCATCCTGGGTCTCGCCAGGATCACCAGGGGTGATCCTCCGGATGTGGACGTCGTTCCCGAGGGATCCTTCCTCTGGATGGAATACGTGGCCGAAGACGCCGTTCGCGCCCTCGAGTTCTACAAGGACGTCTTTGGATACACCGCGGATCGGGTCGACGGCGGCGCGAACGTGGACTACTTCGCGTTCAAGGTCGGTGACAAGCCCCGAGCCGGTCTCTACGCGACCCCCTGGAAGGAAGTCCGCTCCAACTGGCTCCCGTATGTCCGCGTCGCGGACGCGGCGGCGGCGGCGAAGAAGGCCGAAGCCCTCGGAGGCCGGGTTCTCCTGGCCCCGAAGCCCGAGGTGAGGAACGGAACTCTCGCAATCGTGACCGATCCCAGCGGCGCCGCCCTCGCGCTCCAGAAGTGGCCGATCGACGAGCCGGCGAAGTGAAGAGGGAGAGAAGAGCCATGAAGCAGAAGCACATCACCCGCGTCCTCTCGATCCTGGCCATCGTCGTGCTCGCGATCGTCCTTCCGGCCTGCGAGTCTTCGGGGGACTACGGATACTCGACCACCTACGTCGGCTACGGCTACGGTTATGCCGGCTACGGCGGCTACTACGGCGCGGGCTGCTGCTACGGGGGGGGCTACGGGGCGGTCGTCGTCCGTCCGCCCGTCGGTGGCTACTACGGCGGTGCGAGGGTGGGACACTACTGATCCGCAAATCGAACGGCCCGGCTGGAACGGATTCCGGCCGGGCCGTGAGGTGGCACTGAGGGCCGGGCGATCTACTTCTTCGTCCCCCGCTCGACCGTGAACGCGATGGCCTCGGTGTACGAGAGTTCGACGAGATCGCCCACCTTCACGCCGACGAGCCTGGACGGGTCCTTGACGGGGATCGTGTCGATCTTTCCGTTGGAATCCTTGAACGTGACGCTCGGAGCCTTCGGGTCGATGGCGGCGACGGTCACCGTCTTCGTCGTCACCTTCCTGGCTTCCCCCTTCGGCTTTTCTCCGGCCTTGCCGCTGTCTCCGCTCGCCGAAGCGACGGTTCCGGGCACCGCCTGGCCCGGTTTCTTCACCAGGTAGGCGGTCGATTCGCTCAAGGTCGCGTTGATGACGTCGCCCGGCCGGACCTGGTCGAGGTTCTTCACCGCTTCGTTGGCGGTGATCGTGAAGGGCTTCCCGGTCTCGTCGCGGAGCTCGACCTCGCGAGTCTTCAGGTCGACGCTCACGACCGTGGCCTTCAGCATCGTGTAGCCCGCCTCGAGGACTCCTCCCTTGGCAGGAGCCTGCTGCGCCGGGGCGGGAGCGGCGACGGCGAGCGCGGCCACGAGACCGACGGGGAGCGCGAGACGAACTCTCACAGGGCACCTTCCTTCTTCGCCGCAGCCGGCGTTGCGGGCGGGACGATCTCGACCTTGTCCGCGACCTTTCCCTTCGCGGCGGCGTTTACGCGGACACGGACGAGCTTCCCGGGGGCGACGTCATTTCCGATGGTGGCGCCCGGGGCTAGGGTGTAGGTGTTCTCCGTGCCGGTCTTCTGGAGCTTGATCGTGACCGACTTGCCGTCCTCGAGCGCGACGAGCGTGCCACGCACGGTGACGTAGTTGGCGCCCGTCGCCATGCCTTTTCCCGTCGGCGCAGGACCGATGGGGATGTTCGGGGCCTTCGCAGGGGCGCTCGAGGCGGCCCCCGCCGTGGTGCCCCCGGCTTTCGAGGCGTCCTTCGAGCCGGACTGCGGCGCGGTCCCGGCCGGAGCCGACCCGGGTTCGTATCGCTTCGTGATGGCGTACCCCTCCGAGTCCGTCGGCATTCCGGTGTCCGGCTTGACGACGCCCTGCTTGTTCGGCTGACCCGGTAGAGAAGGGGCGGTCACGTGCTGCGGCGCGGACTCCGGCTTCGCGGCCGGAGTCGCAGGCGGATCTGCGCCGGCCTGTCCGGCCGCAGAGAGGAGGAGGCTGAGGAAGGCGGCGGGAAGTCGGGCAACGCTCATGTCTACAGTCTAGTCGTCGAGTTTCGCCGGACAACCCCAAAAAAGAAGCTCTGCAGGGGAGGCCTCTACTTCTTCGAAGCCGGCGGATACCCCGCGAAGAGCTCCTTCGCGACCTTGATCGCCTTCTGTTCGCGCTCCTCGGGATAGGCCGTCGTCGAGATCTCGTCCTTGATGATGCCGCGCCAGACGAGCTCTTTCTTCTTCGCGTCGACGAGGTCGATCATGATCGTTCCGACCGGGATCCTCCTCACCGTCGTCGTCGTGACGCCTCCGCCCCAACCGTACCCGTACCACCCGTACGTCCCGTAGCCGTACGACTCGACCTGGATCTTCTCGTCCTGGACGAAGTGCCCGTAGATGAGGAGATCACCGCCGGATTCGACGTTCTTCAGCCCCTTGCTCTCGAGGGCCATCGTGATCGCGTATTCGACGCTCCTGCGGGCGACGGGGTTCCGCGGCTTCGCCCCTTCCGAGAAGGAGAAGGTCCGATACCCCGAGAAGTCGGTTCCCGGGTTGTAGTCCGTGTTCAGCTCCAGCGTGGAGCAGGCCGCCATCCCCAGAGCGAGTACCGTGGTCATTACGCGAGCAATCCGCATCCCGTCCTCCTCTCCCGACGATAGACCACGGCTCCCCGATGCGCGACTTCCGGGCAATGAACGAGCTCGGGAAGCCCTGGCCCGACCTCCTCGCCGGCCGGCGAATCGCTGTCCGATCGCCGGAGAACCTCCGTTCAGTCGGGGCAGGAGACGGTGAAGACGTGGACGCCCCACGCGGACAGGTCGAGGTAGAGCCCCTTCCCCGCGAGGTCATCGCCGCTGCGGTCGTACGCGTCCGGGCCCAGCCGGTCGGTGAGATACCAGTGGCGCCCTGCGAGATCGCCCCACGGCATCGCCACGTAGCACTGGCTCTGGTGCCCGGAGTAATTGACGACGACGAGGCGGCGCCGGTCTCCCGGGCCCGTCCACGAAAACGCAACGAAGTCGTCGAACGTCGGGTTCCCGTCCCACGCGGATCGGCACTCCAGCAGCTGCCACTGTCCGTCGCGGAAGGCGGGGTCCTTCAGGCACTCCAGGAGGCCACCGTAGAACGCAGCGAGGCCGGTGTCCGGGGTCTCTTCCGGCCCGCGCCCGAGGTGGACCGGGATCCGGACCCGCTTCCCCTCGCGCTGCCCCTGGTGGAAGAACCTCAGGCCGGGGCTGAAGAACGTGACGACGGCGGCAGCCCGGTGGACCTCTGGCGCGAACGTCGCGGCCGCGCGAGGCTCGTCGTGGTTCTCGAGGAACCGCGCGAGCCGGTCCTGGTAGTCGAGGCCCGCGAGGAAGTGCTCGCGGACGGGCCGCGCGGCGCCGTGCTCGAGGCGGTCGTAGAGCCGCTTGTCGTAGGCGTAGTCGAAGCCCTGC
>CALBDV010000506.1 GCA_937927565.1 uncultured Holophagales bacterium | reverse complement strand
AAGAAGGTCCTCGTCTTCACCGCCTTCGCCGATACGGCTCAGTATCTCTACGAGCAGCTCGCCCCGTGGGCCAAGAAGGCCCTCCGCATCCACTCGGCGCTCGTCACCGGCGCCGGCCGGAACAAGACGACCCTCCCGGATCTCCGCCTCGACCTCGGCAGCATCCTGACCACCTTCTCGCCGCGCTCGAAGGAGCGGAGCGAGGAGTTCGCGACAGAGGGGGAGATCGATCTCCTCATCGCGACGGACTGCATTTCCGAGGGGCAGAACCTCCAGGACTGCGACTACCTCGTCAACTACGACATCCACTGGAACCCGGTTCGGATCATCCAGCGCTTCGGCCGGATCGACCGGATCGGGTCGCCGAACAGCTGCGTCCAGCTCGTCAACTTCTGGCCGAACATCGAGCTCGAGGAGTACATCAACCTCGAGCAGCGGGTCAGCGGGCGGATGGTCCTCCTCGACATCTCTGCCACGGGCGAGGAGAACATCATCGAGTACCAGTCCGGCAACCAGATGAACGACCTGGAGTACCGGCGCAAGCAGCTCGAGCAGCTCCAGAACGCCGTCATCGACCTCGAGGACCTCTCCAGCGGCGTCTCGATCGCGGACCTGACCCTGAACGACTTCCGGATCGATCTCGCGGGATACCTCCGGGAGCACCCCGGCGACCTCGAGCGGCTCCCACTTGGAACTGCTGCCGTCACGACGGCGCCGATGACGGGCGAATCGGTTCTCCCGCCAGGGGTCATCTTCTGTCTCCGCGCGGCCGGGGAAGCGGCCTTGAAGGGGATCGAACCTGGATACCCTCTCGCACCCCACTACCTCGTCCACGTCGGCGACGACGGCGCGGTCCTCCTCCCGTTCACCCAAGCGAAGCAGGCCCTCGACCGCCTCAAGAGACTCGCTCTTGGACGCGACCTGCCGGACGCTGAGGCCTCTTCGTGCTTCGACAGGACGACGCGGGGCGGCCAGGAGATGTCCACCGTCCAGAAACTCCTCGCAAAGGCTGTGGCCTCAATCGTCGGGAAGAAGGAGGAGCGCGCCGTCGCAAGCCTCTTCTCGACCGGAGGCACTCACGCCCTGAAGGGGGAGTTCCAGGGAATCAACGACTTCGAAGTCGTCGCATTCCTCGTCGTCCTTCCCGGCGGGGAGTCCGCGCCGCCCGCATGAGCGCCACGGCCTTTGTCGAGGCGCTGGCCATTCCTGCGGACGCGCGGGTGGGCCACCGGGTACCGAAGAAGGTCCTCCTCGAGCAGGGAGCGCCGACCGCCGCCGACAAGCGCCACATCCAGGCCGGTATCGATGAACTCCTCTGGGTGGCCGCGCTCAAGCCCTCGAACGTGGGCGTGCCTGCCTACCGGGAAGCCGTCCGGGAGTATCTGGAGATCGCCGTCCTGACGGTGGTCCTTCGACCCGAGGCGAAGGCACCCCGTCTCGTGGAACTCATCCACCGCGCCATCCCCTACCCGCTCGTTCTCATGGCGACGCAGGCAGGGGCCACGGCGTTCACCCTGGCGCACAAGCGGTTCTCCCAGGCCGACCGCAGCCAGGTTGTCGTGGACGGCGTCGTCACGAGCGAATCGGTCTCTTCGAATCCCACCAGCGAAGAAGCGTCGTTTCTCGCGAGCCTCGCGATAGCCCACCAGCCTGCCCGGGACCTGCTAACGGTGTATCAGGGCTGGCTCGACCGGGTCGCGGCACTGGAAGCCGCGCGCATCACCGGCGTCTTTGCGCTGCCCGATTCTTCGGCCCGGGCCGCCCAGCGGCGTATGGCGCTCGATGAGTACGCGCGCCTTCAGCGCGAAGCCGCCGCACTCCGGGCACAGGCCGTTGTCGAGAAACAGATCAGTCGCCGGGTCGACCTCAATCTCGAACTGAAGCGGCTCGATGCCGCCCTCGCCGAACTGCTGAGAACGCTTTAACCTGAGGGAATATGAAGCCACTGACGCCGAGTGACCCCGAGACCAAGAGTGCCGACGTCCTCGCGGAGAATGTCGCCGCGCTTCAGGCGCTCCTCCCCGAGGCGTTCACCGAGGGAAAGATCGATTTCGAGGTCCTCAGGCAGCTCCTCGGCGGCTCCGTCGAAGAGCGGGAGGAGAAGTACGGCCTGAACTGGCACGGTAAGCGTCGTGCCCGGCAGATCGCCCTGACCCCGTCGACCGGGACCCTTCGCCCGTGCCCGGAGGAGAGCGTTGACTGGGACACGACGCAGAACCTGATGATCGAGGGGGACAACCTCGAGGTCCTGAAGCTCCTGCAGAAGAGCTACGCCGGGAAGGTGAAGCTCATTTATATCGACCCGCCCTACAACACGGGGAAGGACTTCGTCTATCCCGACAACTTCCAGGACAACATCAAGAACTACCTCGAGCTGACCGGCCAGGTTGACGGGGAAGGGCAAAGGCTTTCCTCGAACACCGAAGCATCGGGCCGCTTCCATACAGCCTGGCTGAACATGATGTGTCCGCGCCTGAAACTCGCGCGAAATCTGCTGTCTAGGGACGGAGCCATCTTCATCACGATCGACGGAGGAGAAGCAAGCAACCTCGTCACTCTAATGAATGAGGTCTTCGGAGAGGAGAACCAAGTCGTCCTCGCCTCCTGGCACAAACGGGTCTCCCCAGCAAACGACGCCAAGTGGTTCAGCTCCGATCACGACTTCGTAGTCGTGTACGCCCGCGACAAGGAGGTCTGGCGCCCTCAAAGGCTTGATAGAACGTCAGCGCAGCTTGAGTATTACAGGAACCCAGATGGCGACCCCCGCGGTCCCTGGAACTCGGCGACGTACACGTGCAACAAGTCGAAGGATGAGCGGCCGAACCTCTACTACCCGATCACTAACCCTACAACAGGGGAAGAGGTCTGGCCCAAAGAGACCGCGGTCTGGAAGTATTCCGAGCCGGTGACACGGGAGCAGCAACTCGATAATCGGCTGTACTGGGGTTCTGATGGAAGAGCCTCCTCCCCCCGCATCAAGCTCTTTCTCTCCGAGATGGAGGGAGTGGTTCCTCGGTCGATTTGGGCCTCTGATGAGTTTGGGCATACGCAGGAAGCCACTGGGGAGCTCAAGGCTCTGTTTAGCGGCGCTCAGGTATTCGACTCGCCGAAGCCAGTGAGACTACTGAAGCGCGTCGTTGAGCTCGGATGCGCCGGTCCGGCGGATATCGTCATGGACTTCTTCGCCGGAAGCGGAACGACGGCACAAGCGGTCTTCGAGCGGAATCTAGGCACGGGGCATGTCTTGCGGTGGATTCTCGTGCAGCTGCCGGAGCCGTTGGACGATCCGGAATTCGCTTCAATCGCTGAGATAACGAAGGAGCGCGTTCGAAGGGCCGCCGTGAAGATCAAGGCGGAGAACCCACTGTTTGCAGGCGATCTCGGCTTCCGCGTCTTCAAGCTGGCATCAAGCAACATCCAGGCGTGGGAGCCTGATCGCGCGAACCTCGCGAAGACGCTCGAGGAAGCGGTCGACCACCTGAAGACGGACCGGACGGAACAAGACGTTCTCTTCGAGGTGCTTCTCAAGCTCGGTCTGGATCTCACCGTCCCGATCGAGAAGAAGACGATCGCCGGGAAGGACGTCCACAGCGTCGGCGCCGGGACCCTCGTCGTCTGCCTCGCCGAGAGCGTCGCCGCGAAGGATGTCGAACCCCTTGCCCTCGGGATCGCCGAGTGGCACCAGGCCCAGCGCCCCGCTGGCGAGAGTACGGTCGTCTTCCGCGACAGCGCCTTCCCCGACGATGTCGCGAAGTCGAACCTCACCGCCATCCTCCAGCAGCACGGCCTCGAGAACGTGCGAAGCCTGTAGGGCCGACCACGACATGTCACCAGAGCAGCAGCCCCCGACGGGCGAGATCATCCTGTACCGGACCGATGACGGCCAGACGCGTGTGGAATGCCGTTTCGCCGGGGAGACCGTGTGGCTCAGCCAGGCCTTGATGGCCGAGCTCTTTCAGAAGGACGTTCGGACGATCAACGAGCACCTCCAGAATCTCTTTGCGGAGGGGGAGCTCGAGTCGACGGCAACTATCCGGAAATTCCGGATAGTTCGCCGCGAGGGGTCCAGAGAGGTCGCGAGAGAGGTCGAGCACTACAGCCTGGATGCGATCCTCGCTGTCGGCTACCGCGTGCGTTCTCGCCGCGGGGTTCAGTTCCGGCGCTGGGCGACAGATCGGCTCCGCGAGTACCTCGTGAAGGGCTTCACGATGGACGACGAGCGGCTCAAGAACCCGCCCGGCGACGGCTCCGGGATTCCGGACTACTTCGACGAACTCCTGGCGCGCATTCGCGAC
>CALBDV010000505.1 GCA_937927565.1 uncultured Holophagales bacterium | reverse complement strand
CCGAACTCGAGGCACTTGGCGGCGATGAGCTCCATCGTCTGCTGGAACTCCTCGCGCGATTTCTCGCGGTCCCGCTTCACGGCGGAGCGCAGGAGCTTCTCGGGCGGAAAGATCCAGCCGTTCGATTCCTTCGGCGAGGGGAACGGGAGGACCCGCTGGGGCGGCGTCTCCACCTTCTTCAGCTGCGCGGGGCGCGACACCGTGACCGGGCGGGCGGGCGCGGACGGCGGCGCCGAGTCCGTCGACGCGCCCCCTTCGGTCATGGAGGCGACCGTGGAACCTGCCGTGCGCCGGATAGAGAACTGTCCCGAGCCGCTCCGTTCGCGGACCCGGAGCGTCGCGAGGGAGGGGATCGTGACGACCTCCCCGCCCGCCTCCTCTTCCTCGTCCTCGACCGGCGGAGCCTCTCGCGCCCTCTCGAGGTGTTTCTGGACCACCGCCCGCCGCGTCCGCTCCTTCTCCTCGACCTGTCTCGCCTTCTCGCGGTCGACTTTCCAGGCCGTGATGCTCGCCGTGGTCCGCAGGGCCGCGCCGCGGATCGCTTCGCCGAGCGAGAGCGATGCGACGAGAAGGCCACCGATGAGGAGACCGGCCGAAAGCGCGATGACCGCGCCGGGCGGGTTGAGGCCGGCGACGAGCGCCCCCGCCAGGACGTCGCCCACGAAGCCGCCGGCGCCCAGGCTCCCCCCGAGGAGTTGCGGGCGTCCGAGGGCGAGGTGGAGGAGGGGCGCGCTGGTGAGGAGGACGACGAGGAGCCCGAGCGCCTTCGTCCCCCAGGCCCCGACGGTGCGGGAACGGAACCGCGCGACACCGAGGCCGAGAACGACGATCGGCAGGGCGAACGCGGCGAAACCGAAGAACTGGAGCGCCGCGTCGGCAAAGGAAGCGCCGACACGTCCCGCCCAGTTACCCGGACGGGCGTCGGGGTCGGCAACGGACGAGAAGACCGACGGGTCGTTCGGGTCGTACGAGAAGAGCGACGCGACGAGAAGGAGACCGACCGCCAGGACGAGGATGCCGAGGAACTCGTCGCGTCGGCGGTGCGGAGCTTCGGGCATCCGGGAGCTTTCGGTCATCGGCGTCAGAGGAGGCCCACGAGGAGGACCGCGGTGCCGAGGAGCGCGGTGTAGATGATGAACGGCTGGAGCCTCATGGCGACGACGAGGCGCAGGAGGGTCGCGACCGCGACGTAGCCGACGAGAGCGGCGACCACCATCCCGACGAGGTAGACGCCGAGGTGGCTGCCGGACGCCACGAGGTGCCCGGTCGCCCGGTACTCGCTCACGTTCTCGACGAGGGCCGCGGCGAGGATCGTCGGGACCGAGAGGAGGAAGGCGTACTCGGCCGCCGCCCGCCGCGACAGGCCCGTGAAGAGCCCCATCGAGATCGTGTTCCCCGAGCGCGAGAGCCCTCGGAAGAGGGCGGAGAACGACTGAAACGCACCGATCAGCACCGCGTCCCGCACGCGCATCTCCTCGAGCGTCCGCCCCCCCTCGCCGCGTCTCGAGCCGACGGCCTGGGCCCCCACGAGCAGGAGCGACGTGGCGAGAAGGGCCACGCCCATTCTCGGGAGGTTGTCCATCCCGTCGAGGGCGAACTGCTTCAGCGGGAGAGTCAGCGCTCCCGTGAGCCCGACGGAGACCGCGAGCAGCAGGGCCATCCTCCAGGAAGCGCGCCGTGACGCCGGATCGCGGGACACCGCGCCGCGCAGGAGACCGCCGATCTTCTCGCGGAAATAGACGACGACGGCGACGAGCGTCCCGACGTGGAGCATCACGTCGAAGAGGATTCCGGGCTGCGAGAAGCCCGGCAGCACCCTCTGGGCGAGGATGAGGTGGGCGCTCGAGGACACCGGCAGGAACTCGGTCAGACCCTGCAAGGCCCCCAGCAGGATCGCCTGCCAGAACGTGACCGACATCGCCCAAGTTTAGCAGGGCAGGGGCTGCGCCCTGCGCCTTCAGCGGCCCGGAGCGGTTCCGGGGCGCGGTCCGAGGAGGCGCGCCAGGACGAGGAACGCCTCCGGCCCGAGCTCCTCAGCCCGTGCCGTCGGCAGGAGGCCCGCCCCGGCCACCGCTGCCGCGGCGGCCTCGCGCCCCCACGCCGCGCCCAGGGCGTTCGTCAGCGTCTTGCGTCGCACGCCGAAGCCGGCCGAAGCGACGGCGATCGCCGCTGCGGCTCCGTCCGGGGCTGTGGCAGGGACGAGCTCGACCACGGAGGAGACGACTTTCGGCCGGGGAGTGAAGTCCCCCGGCGGGACGTCGAAGAGGCGCCTCGCCTTCGCGTGCAGCGCGACGTCGACGGAGAGGAAGCCGTATCCGTCGTCTCCGGGGCGGCCGCAGATTCGCTCGGCCACCTCGCGCTGGACCATCACCACGAGCCGCGAGAAGAGCTCCGGGCGGCGGGCGAAGGCGCGGACCATCGGCGTCGCCGACTCGTACGGGAGGTTCGCGACGAGGGGAACCGGCGGCGCGGCGCCGGCTTCGGCCAGAGCTGCTGCCGGATCGAAGCGGAGGGCGTCCGCCTCGATCACCCGAAGCGAATCGCAGCCGAGCTCTGCCGTCAGCCTCGCGGCGAGACGTCCGTCGATCTCCACCGCCAGTACGCGGACCCCGCGTGCGAGGAGCGGCCGGGTGAGCGCACCGCGTCCGGGCCCGATCTCGAGGACCCAGCTGGCCGGCTCGGCGGCAAGCGCATCGACGATCCGCCCCGCCGTCCGCGGGCTCGACAGGAAATTCTGGCCGAGCCTGGGCCTCCTTGACGGTCTCACGAGTGCCAACCTACCATGCCCCCCGGCCGGCGCCCGAAGGGGCACCGCCACGCGTCCCCAAAGAGAGGAACCCATATGGCAGGAAACGTCCAGGAGTTCACCGCCGCGACCTTCGACCAGGTGGTGCTCAAGAGCGACAAGCCCGTTCTCGTCGACTTCTGGGCCGTCTGGTGCGGCCCGTGCCGCCAGGTGGCCCCGGTCGTCGAGGCCCT
>CALBDV010000504.1 GCA_937927565.1 uncultured Holophagales bacterium | reverse complement strand
ATCGATGGGCTGCCGGCGACCATCACCGTCGTCGGAACGAACTTCGTCGATCCGATGACGGTCCAGATCTATGGCGGCAACGGCGCCGCAATCCCGGTCAACAACGCGATCGTCGCCAACTCCTCACAGCTCACCTTCACGGCGCCGGCGATGCAGGACAGCTATCTCAACACCCAGCCCTGCGTCCCAACCGGCGGAACCGTCGTCAATGGCATCAAGTACGTCCCGACCTCCTTCGGCATCCGCCTGCGGAACTCGCGCACGGGTTGCACGGTGGACCTGCCGAACGTCCTGATCTACAACCCCAGCCAGGCAAACACGGCCTGCCGTGCGCCGATCACGTTCGCTGGGGTCGCGATCCCGACGGCCACTCTCTGCTCGGCCTACGGTTCGGTGGTGTTCACCGCCGCGGGTGGAACCGCACCCTACAACATCGCCGTAGGCGGTCTGCCAACGGGCGTTACCTACACCACGACTGGAAGCGAGAACGAGATCGTGACGATCTCGGGGACTCCCGCGCTGGCGCTCTCCGGAGCAGGCACAGCGTCGCAGAGCTTCGGCGTCACGATCAACGCCACCGATGCGTCCACGCCGGCGAGCGTCGGCTCGATCAGCTACACCCTGGTCCTCAACGATTCGAATGCCCCCTTCAACGTCACCGCCGCGGCGACGACGCTCGACGTTACTTCGGCGAGTCCGGCGAGCACGACCGTAACCGCTTCGCAGCTGGGTCTTGGCGGGCTCACGTATTCGGCCACGGTTCCCGTGCCGGCTCTTCCGCCGGGGGAAGTGACCTTCACCTTCGTCAACGGCACCGCGACACTCACCCGGATTGCTGCGGGCGCTGGTGGTTCCTCCACGGTGGACGTCACCGTGGCGGATGCGGGATGTGGCGGGACCCGCCACGAGGGCACGGTTACCCTGACTCTCAACTACTAGGCTCGATCTCATTTCAGATCGGCTCGGGCCGCCCTCCGGGGCGGCCCGACCTTTTTCCCCCGCGGCCTTTGCCGTACACTGATCGACACACATGGGACTCTTCAGTCGCACCCTGTCCCGCCTGGAGGAGCTCAAGAAGGCTCTCACCCGGGATCCGGCCTCGCGCCAGTTCCTGGCGCTGGCGGACGAGTACCGAAAGCAGGGCCAGACGCGGGAGGCGATCGGTGTCCTCGAACGCGGCCTCGCGCAGGACCCTTCGGCGGTCGCCGGACACGTGGCACTGGGGCGTCTCTTCCAGCAGGGTGGGCGCCTCGACGAGGCGCTCGCTTCGTTCCAGGCGGCGCTGAAGCTCGATCCGCAGAATCTCGTGGCGCTGCGTCAGACGGCCGACGTGCACCTTTCGCGAGGGGACACCGTCGAGGCCATCAAGAAGCTCAAGCTCTTCCGTGGCCTGAGCCCGGGCGATCGGGAAGTGAACGAGCTCATCCGTCAGCTGGATGGCGAGCTGGCGGCTGCGGCTGCCCCGCGGCCCCCGCTCCGGGCGGAAAGGGAGGCTCCCCCTCCGCCGGCTCCGGAGCTGCGAACCGGAGGGATTCCCGTCCAGCGGGCTCGACCGGCCGCGACTGCGCCTGTTGCCAGGGGTATTGCGGCTTCGGCCCTCCCCGCGGTGCCACCCCTGCCCACGGTGCTCGAAGCGCCGGAGGTCGATCGTTCGCCTGCGTCGGAGCTGCCCGACTGGCTGGAGGCGCCGCCTGACCGGCCGGCGCCATCGGCGCCGCCGCCGCCACCCCTCGTCGAACCGACGACCGAGCCGACAGGCTTCGAAAGCGAGGAGTCGTCCTCGGTAGAGTCCGAGGAGTCCGCCGAGTCCGCCTGGCCTGGATCCGACGGCCTCACGGATCCCTCGGCAGTCGGCGCCGGATCTTCCGGCGTTCCAGTCGTCACCGAGACGCTCGCGACCCTGCTCCGCGCACAGGGGCATCTCGGAGAGGCCCATGTGGCCTACCAGGAGCTTGCCCGCACGGAGGCTGATCCGGAACGTGCCCGGAGGCTTCTCGGTGTCGTGGAGGAGATATCCGCCGTTCGTGCCGGGACGGTCCGCGGTCGGCTCGAGGCATGGGTCGAGCCTTTCTCGAGGAGCCTCGGCCGGCGGGACGTGGACCTCTCCGCGGCCGTCGAGGAGGTCGTGGAACGGCTCGGCCCCTCGGCTGCCGTCGTGACGGATTTCGAAGGAGTCCCCGTCGTCGATGCCGGACCGCGATCCGAGGCCGAGGCGATGGAAAACCTCTCGGCCGAATTGACGGCATTCTGGAAGAACGTGCGCCGCAGCCGTGCGGAGATCGGCGAAGGGGCGCTCGACAGCTTCGTCCTTTCGGGCTCGGCAGGTTCGGTTGCCGTCAAAGCCATCACCCCGGCCTACGCGCTCCTGCTCAAGGCCGGACCCGGGGTCCCGATCGGGCGCCTCCGTTTCGAGGCGGTACGTGCCGCCGGTAAGCTCCGCCCGGCTCTCGTCTGACAGAGAGCCTTCTGCCCGAGAGAAGCCGAGAGAGAAGACGAGAGAGAAGCCCAAGAGAAGGACATGAACGTCAAGGAAATCAGGGAACTCGCAGACCTCGTGGCGCGCCGTGGGCTCGCCAGCCTGGAGCTGGAGCAGGGCGGCTTCCGTCTCCGTATCGAAGGCCCGCGCCCCGTCCCCCACCAGGCGGGACCAGCGCGCGGCGCGACGTATCCGGCCGTGCCCGTTTCGTGGGAGGAGAAGGGCTCCGGGCCCGAGGCTTCGACGCCCGGCTCCACTCCGGCCGCGCCTCCGGCGACGGTCGACTCGGGGCTGCACCTCGTCACGTCGCCGATCGTGGGGACCTTCTATCGATCCCCGAACCCCGATGCGGAGTCGTTCGTTTCGGTCGGTGACACCGTCGAGAAGGGGGCCACGCTCTGCATCGTCGAAGCGATGAAGCTGATGAACGAGATCGAGGCCGACGCGGCGGGGACGATCGTCGAGATCTTCCCGAAGAACGGTCAGCCGGTCGAATTCGGCGAGAAGCTCTTCGCGATCCGGCCTGCCTGATGTTCCGCAAGGTCCTCGTCGCGAACCGCGGGGAGATCGCCCTCCGGATCATCGCGGCCTGCAAGGAGCTCGGGATCTCGACGGTCGCCGTCCACTCGACGGTCGACCGGTCGGCGCTCCACGTGGAGGCGGCGGACGAATCGGTCTGCATCGGGCCGGCCTCGCCCTCGGGTTCCTACCTGAACATCACCTCGATCGTGGCGGCCGCGGAGATCACGGGCGCCGATGCGGTCCACCCGGGATACGGTTTCCTTGCCGAGAACGCCCACTTCGCCGAGATTCTCGGGGAGGTCGGCCTGACCTGGATCGGGCCGTCTCCCGAGGCGATCCGGAAGATGGGCGACAAGTCGGTGGCGAGGGACACGGCGAAGAAGGCGGGCGTCCCGACGGTTCCCGGCAGCGCGGGTGCGGTCGCGTCGGCAGACGAGGCGCTGAAGATCGCCGATCGCATCGGGTACCCGGTCCTGCTCAAGGCGATCGCCGGCGGTGGCGGACGCGGGATGCGGGTGGCGCGGAATGGCAAGGAGCTCGCCGCGGCGTTCGGACTCGCTTCGAACGAGGCCGAACGTGCGTTCTCCAACGGTGCCCTCTACCTCGAGAAGTACCTCGCCGAGCCCAGGCACGTCGAAGTCCAGGTCTTCGGCGACCGGCTCGGGAAGATCGTCCACCTCGGCGAGCGCGAGTGCTCGCTGCAGAGGCGCCACCAGAAGATCCTCGAGGAATCCCCGTCGCCCGCCGTTTCGGCGGAGCTCCGCGAGCGGATGGGGGACGCGGCGATCGCCGCAGCCCGCGCCGTCGACTACGTCGGGGCGGGAACCGTCGAGTTCCTTCTCGACCAGGACGGCTCGTTCTACTTCATGGAGATGAACACGCGGATCCAGGTCGAGCACCCCGTGACCGAGATGGTGACGGGATTCGACCTCGTGAAGGAGCAGATCCGGGTCGCTGCGGGGGAGCCGCTCTCGTTTCCGCGTGTCGGAATGGGGGTCGGAGAGTTCCGGCCGCGCGGTCACGCGATCGAGTTCCGCATTAACGCGGAGGACCCTGAGAAGTTCACCCCCTCTCCCGGCACGATCACGACGCTGCACGTTCCCGGGGGACCCGGGGTCCGTGTCGACACCGCGGCCTACATCGGATGGAGGATCCCTCCCGACTACGACTCGCTCCTGGCCAAGCTCATCGTCCACGGGCAGACGCGTGAGGAGGCGCTCGCCCGCGGGCGAAGAGCGCTCGAGCTCTTCGTGGTGCAAGGGGTGAAGACGACGATCCCGCTCCACCTGCGACTCCTCGACCACCCCGACGTTCGCCACGGACGCGTCTCGACCAAGTGGCTCGAGCGGTGGCTCGCCGGGGAGGCTCCCGAGCGCTGAGCGGCAGGACGCCGTGAGTCCGGGGGCCGGTCGCGTCTATCTCGTCGGTTTCATGGGGGCCGGAAAATCGACCGTCGGACGGGCACTCGGGGCCCGGTTCGGAGTCCCTTTCGTCGATCTCGACGAGGCGTTCGAGGCGCTTTCGGGATTGACGATTCGCGCGGCCTTCGAGGAACACGGCGAAGCGTGGTTCCGCGAGAGGGAGGCCGAGCTCCTTCGAGGGACCGAGGCCCTTCCCGACGCAGTGGTCGCGCTCGGCGGCGGGACCTACACCTTCCCCGAGAACCGGGTGGTCGTCCAGCGAGCCGGCCGCTCTCTCTTCCTCGACGTCCCGTTCGACGTCATCGCCGCCCGGCTCGGGGCGAAGGCGGCGGACCGGCCGCTCTTTCGGTCGGTCGAAGAGGCCCGCGCGCTCTATGACGCTCGCCTCGCTTCCTATAGACTTTGCGACCGGATCCTGCCACTACAGGGGGACGAGGGGGTGGACGTGGTGGTCGAGCGGATCGTCGGGGCGCTCAGCGTTCCGAGAGAGAGCTGAGAGGGCGCCGGGCCGTGCGCTACCTTCTCATCTCCGATCTCCATTCGAACGACGAGGCGCTTTCGGCGGTGCTGGCCCGCGTCCGACGCAAGAAGCTCGACCGCGTGGTCTGTCTCGGCGACTTCGTCGGGTACGCTGCCGACCCCAACAAGATCCTCGACAAGATCCGGACTCTGCCGCGTCCCGCCGTCTCGATCCGTGGCAACCACGACAAGGTCGTCGCCGGGGTCGACACGGGAGAGATGTTCAACCCGCCGGCGCTCTTCGCGGCACGCTGGACCACCGAGCGCCTCTCGAAGGAGAACCTGGAGTTCCTGCGGCGCCTTCCGTGCGGACCGATCCTCGTGGACGACGCATTCGCGATCTGCCACGGTTCGCCGCTCGACGAGGACGCCTACATCTTCTCCGACTGGGATGCCCAGGTGAACTTCGTTCACATGAACCGCGTCGCGCCGGCCGTCCCGGTCTCCTTCTTCGGGCACAGCCACATCCCGTCGATCTTCACGCTGGAACCGGACGGAATCCTCGTGGAGGCCGTGCGAGGGAGCCGGAGGAAGCTCTTCCTGGAGCCGGGGAAGCGGTATCTCGTGAATCCGGGCTCGGTGGGACAACCCAGGGACAGGAACCCGAGGGCGAGCTACGCGATCTTCGACTCGGAAGAGCGGACGGTGACCTTCGACCGCGTCCCGTACGACGTGAGGACGACCCGCAGGAAGATCCTGAAGGCGGGCCTCCCGCCAATCCTCGGGGAACGCCTTCTGCTCGGGCTCTGAGGCGCCATGACGCTCCGGCCCGCAAGGTGCCCGGGTTCGCCGGCCGGGTCGCGGACGTTTGCGGGCTGTAGCCCGCGTCCGTCGCGGGTCGCGGGGATCCTCGGCCTCTTCGTCCTGGTCTTCGTCCTGACGGCGTGCGCCGGACTCGGCCGAGGCGGGCCTGCCGAGGCGACGCCCGAGAACAGGGTTTCCCTCGTCGCAGAGCTCCTCCGGGTCGAGGACCGGCGCGACTACGACCCGATCGTCGTCGGCCGGGCCTCGGCCTCGAAGGACCCGTGGGTTCGCAGCCGTGCCGCCCTCACCTGCGGACGCCTCCGTGACGTGGAAGCCTCGATCTTCCTTCCCGTTCTCCTTCGGGATCCGGACCTTTCGGTCCGGCGCGCCGCTGCCTTCGCCTCCGGGGTCTCGGGCGACGGGAGGCTGGTTCCGGGCCTCGTGACGGCCCTTTCGGACGCCGACGGCGAAACGGCCGCGGCGGCCGCAACCGCGCTCGGACGGCTCGGAGGTCCGCAGGCGGAGGGCGCGCTACGCGCCGTGCTCGCGGGTCCTCTCGGGCCGCGGGCCGCGGCGGCCATCGCCCTGTTCCGGTCGAAAGACCCGGGCGTCGGGCCGCTCCTCTCTGCGGCTCTCTCCGACGGCGACGCCGAGGCCCGGAGGGCTGCCGCGTGGGCGCTCGCGCGAATCCCGCGTCCCGGCTCGGAGGAAGCCCTGCGCGGCCTCCTCGACGAGACCGACCCGGAGATCGTCGCCTGGGCCGCACGGGGGCTCGGGATCCTCGAGGACGCCCGCTCGGAGCCCCGGCTTCTCGAGCTCGCGGCCGGGGCCGCACCCGGCCCGGCGATCCAGGCCCTTCTGGCCCTGGACCGCCTCGCGGCCAAGGGGCCGCCAGCGGCCGCTCCCGGTGGCGCTGCAACGGTGGCGATCTCCCGGGCGCGCCACGCGAGCCCCGGCGCGTCCCTGGCCGCTCTCACGCTCCTGCGACGGTTCTCCACCGATGGGCCCGCGCGAGAGCTCCTTGGCGCGGTGGCGGCCCAGGGAGGACGGCGCGGGGGCGTTGCCCTCGCGAGCCTCGCCGCGGGTGATCCGGGGCGGGCCTTTGCGCTCGCGTTCCCCCCGGGCGGGCCAGGGCCCCTCGATCTGCGCCTCGGGGCCGCCGAGGCCCTGTCGCTCCTCCCGGCGGAACGGGTTCCGTCGTGGCTCGACGCTCTCCTGGCAGACCCGGCCACCAGGGTTCGGATGGAGGCGATCTCGCGTCTCCCGCGGGACGCCGCGCCTCCGCTCGCCCCGTATCTCGTGAGGGCTCTCGCCGACTCCGACGGCAGCGTCCAGGCCGTCGCGCTCGACCTCGCCGCACCTCTCGCATCGGGTCCGGGGGCGGAGGCCGCGATCCAGCCGGCCTGGCGCGCTGCCTACGCCTCGGCCCTCGCTTCCCGCGAGCCCGACCTCGTCGCGTCGGCGCTGGACGCCGCGGCATCCCTCGCCGAGGGAGGCTGCGCCCTCCTGGCGGCGCGGCGGGACGACGCCGACGACCTCGTGAGAACCCGGGCGCGGCGTCTCCTCGTCGAGAGGTGCGGGGAAGACCCCGCCACGTTCGCCCGCCATCCGTTCGCGACGCGTCTCTCGAGCGCCGACTACCGCCGCCTCGCGCGGCTGGCCGAGACCGGCCGTCTCGTCGCGACGGTCTCGACGACGCGGGGCGCGTTCGACGTCGAGCTCCTTTCGCGTGAAGCTCCGATGACGGTCGAGAGCTTCGTGGCGCTCGCACGCGAGGGTTTCTTCGACGGCACCACGATCCACCGCGTCGTCCCCGACTTCGTCGTCCAGGGCGGGGACCCCAGGGGCGACGGGACCGGAGGTCCGCCGTACGCCCTGAGAGACGAGCTGAACCCGCTCGCGTACGTGCGCGGGAGGGTCGGCATGGCGCTGTCGGGCCCGGACACCGGGGGATCACAGTGGTTCGTGACGCTCTCCCGTCAGCCGCACCTCGACGGCGCCTACACGGTGTTCGGCGAAGTCACGGCGGGGATGGACGTCGTCGAGCGGATCGAGCAGAACGACCGGCTCCACTCCGTTCGCGTCCGCGAGGAGGGCCGGGGCATTCCTCCCGGGCTCGCCCCCGGATCGCACTGAGGCCGGTCTCTCCGGGAAGGTGGGCTCGCGGGGAATTCCGCTCCGTCGGTTACGCCGCCCAGCGTAAACTGGGGCCAGCCATGCCGCGATTCACGGTGCTCGAGACGTCCGCGCTCTTCTCGAACCGCGTCAAGTACGACTACCTGTTCGAGATGGAGATGTGGCTCAAGGGGGTCGAGCGCTTCTTCGTCCTCGACCACCTGCCCCTCTCGTCGTTCGAGAGGTCGCACGCCTCGCTGAAGAACTTCGTCGAGGAGGTCGC
>CALBDV010000503.1 GCA_937927565.1 uncultured Holophagales bacterium | reverse complement strand
GGGCCACGGGCGTCCCGCGGATCGACGTCCTCTACATCTGCTCAAACCTCGACATCGCGCGCCAGAACATCGAGCGCCTGAACGTGACGCCGGAGGCGACGGTCCCCCTGGCGTCGCGGATCACGCTTCTGCCGAAGATGGTCCGCGACCTGAAGGACCGGCCGCTGAACTTCGTCACGTTCACGCCGGGCACCTCGTTCAACCTCCGCAGCAGCCTCGGGACGATGGAAGAGCGGGTGATGCTCCACTGGATGCTCCGAGAGATCTGGAGCCTCCCGGACCGCACCGGTCCGAGGAACCTGCTCCGGGGGAACGTGTCGACGGAGCGGTTTCAGGAGGAGCTGGCGGAGTTCTCGTGGCTGGTGAGCCAGAAGAAGCTCACGCTCGACGCTTCGCTCGTCGCCCGATTCGGGGAGACCCTCGAGACCCACGGCCGCGCCGCGCGGGAGAGGGGAGAGGTGGACATCCGGGAGCGTTTCGACGTTCTCCGCGAGAAGTTCACGCGGCAGCGGCAGCAGATTCCCCCGGACGAGGCCGACGACCGGAGGTGCCTCGTGGGAGAGCTTCGGGGCCTCCTCGCCACCGCCTGCCTCGAAGCCCTCGAGCCGGACCTGATCATCCTCGACGAGTTCCAGCGGTTCCGCGATCTCCTCGACGGCGAGGACGACGCGGCGACGCTGGCCAGGAACCTCTTCGAGTGGGGCGATGCGCGAGTCCTCCTCCTTTCCGCCACGCCCTACAAGATGCTTACGCTGAGCGAGGAGGACGGAGGCGAGGACCACTACCAGGACTTCGTCCGGACCTACAGATTCCTCTCGAACGACGAGGCGAAGGCCGTGGAGCTGCAGCAGCTGTTGCAGGAGTTCCGTCGCGAGCTCCTGCGGATGCGCCCCGGGTCGGCCGGGCGCCTCTCTGCCATCAAGGCGGAGATCGAGGAGCGGCTGCGCAAGGTGATGTGCCGGACGGAACGGCTGGCGATGGACGAGTCGCGCTGCGGAATGCTCCGGCAGGTTCCGCCCCCGGCGACCCCGGTCCACTCGTCCGACCTTCGGCGCTACGTCGCGCTCCAGTCGGTGGCCGATCACCTCGAGCACGGCGACACGATGGAGTTCTGGAAGTCGGCGCCGTATCCCCTGAACTTCATGGACCTCGAGCAGTACAAGCTGAAGACGGCCGTCGAAAACGCCGGTGCCGACTCGGGGCTTCGGCCAAAGCTGGCGAAGCTCTTCCGCGCGCACCCGGATCTCCTGCTCGACGGCGACGCCATCGCGGGCTATCGGAAGGTCGACCCGGGCAACGCCCGGCTCCGGCACCTGTCGGACGAGACGGTGGGCCGCGGAGCGTGGCGGCTCCTCTGGCTCCCTCCCACGCTCCCGTACTACGAGCCGCCCGAGGGCCCGTTCTCAGACCGCGCCGCCGCGGAGCTGACGAAGAGGCTCGTCTTCTCCTGCTGGAAGGTCGTCCCGAAGGCCGTGGCGACGCTCCTGAGCTACGAGGCCGAGCGCCGGATGATCCTCGCGCTTCAGCCCACTGCCGTGAACACCCCGGAGGCGCGGAAGAGGCGGCGGCCGCTCCTGCGCTTCGCCCGCTCGGACGGGCGCCTCACGGGGATGTCGCTCTCCCCGCTGATCTACCCGTCCGTAGCCCTCGCCGAGATAGTCGATCCGCTGGCGCTCGGAGCAGCGAACGGGCGGCGCACCTCGGCGGAGGTGCTCGATGCGGCCGAGCAGATCGTCGCCGAGAGGCTGGGTCGGCTCTCGGTTCCCGTCGATCCCCTCGCCGGTGCCGCCGAGGACGAGGCGTGGTACTGGGCCGGTCCGATTCTCCTCGACCTCGCCGCCGACCGGGCCGGCACCCGGCGCTGGTGGAGCCGTGACGACCTCGCGGACGAGTGGGCGAAAGGAGCGAGCGAGGCGCTCGCCGGCGACCAGGACGAGGCGCTGGAGGACGGGGAGACCCGCTGGGACGATCACGTCGAAGAAGCCCGGCGCCTCGTCGAGGGAACGTTGCAGCTGGGCCGCCGGCCCGCGGACCTGGCGCGCGTCCTCGCCGAGATCGCCCTCGCCGCCCCCGCCACCGCCGCGCTACGAGCCCTGACGAGGCAAACATGCGGGGCCGACGCTGACGCGCGCGACCGGGTCCGCCTCGATGCGGCCCGCATCGGCCGGGCCTTCCTGACCCTCTTCAACCAGCCGGAAGCGATGGCTCTCATCCGCTCGATCAACGGCGAAGAGCCCTACTGGCGCCGCGCCCTCGAGTACGCCGTCGCCGGAAACCTCCAGGCGACGCTCGACGAGTACGTCCACATCCTGAAGGACGACCTGGGCCTCCCGGACGCGCCCCCCGCCCGCGTCTCAGAGGTCATCGCCGACAAGGTGGTCGCGGTCCTCGCCCTCCGCACCGCGAACGTCGGCGTCGACGACATCCGCCCGAGCGAGAGCGGCCTGACCTGGGTCATGCCCGTTCCGGTCATGCGGATGCGAATGCGCTTCGCCGTCCGCTTCGGCGACGAGAAGAGCGACGACTCGAACGCCCGAACGCGCGCCGGGAACGTCCGCGCCGCCTTCAACTCCCCCTTCTGGCCCTTCGTCCTCGTGTCGACTTCCGTCGGGCAGGAAGGCCTCGACTTCCACCCCTACTGCCACGCGGTCGTCCACTGGAACCTCCCCTCGAACCCCGTCGACCTCGAGCAGCGCGAAGGGCGTGTCCACCGCTACAAGGGCCACGCCGTCCGCAAGAACCTCGCGCGAAAGCATCGCGACGCCGCGATGAACGGCCCCGACCCCTGGGCCGCCATGTTCTCGAGCGCCGTCGCAGAACGGCCCGCCGACTCCTCCGACCTCGTCCCCTTCTGGCTCTTCCCGATAGAAGGAGGAGCTCAGATCGAACGCCACGTCCTCGCCTCGCCCCTGAGCAGAGACCGGGCGAAGCTCACCGCCCTGCGGCGGTCGCTCGCGGTCTACCGGATGGTCTTCGGCCAGCCCCGGCAGGAAGAGCTGATGGAGTACCTGCTGACGGTGATGCCGGGGGAGGATCTGGCGCGGATGGCGGGGGAGCTGCGGATGGATCTGGCGCCGGGGGGGGAGGGAGGTGGACTGAGGAGTGCGCGCGAAGCTCATCGCCGACGGATAGGTGCTACGGCCAGCGTTCCGTGTATCCCGAGAGATCGTCGAACGATCTAGTCATAACCGATCACGGTCGCGAGCAGCGAAGGAGGCTTACCGGGCCGGTCCGTTGGCGGGCTACGAGGACTTGTCCAGACGATTGACGGGGAAGCCGAAGTTTGTCAGTGTCGGTCTGGAAGTGCACGAAGAACGCCGAAGGGAGGGTCTTGATGATGAGCCGTCGCGTTGCCTTGCCCGCTATCCGGCGCGCGTTTACGCTTGTTCTTGCGCTGTTGGGGACGGCCTGTGCTGACTCAGAGACAAAGCCGACCGAGAGCAAGTCGTTTTGGGTGCGCCAGAACCAGAAGTCACGCGTGATTGTGTTCGTGCATGGAGTCCTGGGCGACGCGAGAGGTTCCTGGACGAACACCGAGACCGGCGCTTTCTTCCCGGATCTCGTCGAGAAGGAGCCCACCTTTGCCGATGCGGACATCTTTGTCGCTGGGTTTCCCTCACCGGCTCGGCGAGCCAGCTACTCGATCGACGGATTGACCGAGAAGCTCTACCGAGACCTTAAGAACAAGGGTGTCCTCGCCTATGAAGATATCGTGTTCATCAACCACAGCATGGGGGGCGTCGTCGCCCGAGCGTTCGTCCTGAAATACGAGAAGGTCCGGCCCAAGGTCAAGATGATGCAGTTCTTCTCGACTCCGATGGCGGGTGCAGACCTGGCATCCTTCGCGGCGGCTTTCAGTAACAATCGCCAGTTCGATGGGATGCGGGATCTGGCGGACAATACCTACCTCCAAAGCCAACAGAGCTCGTGGAACGCGGCGGGCCTCGGCCGTTCGGTCAAGAGCTCCTGCGCATACGAGGTGCTACCGACCTATGGAAGGACGGTTGTCACCATCGCCAGCGCGACCTTGCTCTGCACCGAGCGTCACGATCCCATCGCGGCGAATCACATCGACATCGTCAAACCTCGCGATGCCGACGACGATCCATTCGTGGCCTTCAAGCTCTCCTACGGGAGCGTCTACAACATCGAGGACTACATCTCTCTGACGCAGGCGAACCTACAGGACCATCTGGAGGCCCTGTCGGGTTCTGGGCCGATTCGGTCCTTCTCCGTCGGGGAGCCCATCGATCTGTCTGGAATGGTCCAGGACGCGCAGCGATGGAGGGTGCTGAACTGGCGCTTCGAATCGGGCGGCCAGCTGCTTCTCGGTTCGACGGATCTCTCCCTGACGGTGAGAGGGCGGCTCATCGTTCCGAGCTCCGGCAAAACCCTCTTTGCCTCCGGCTGGCCCGGAAAGCCTCTGCCGGCGAGCGGACTGGATCGCGGCCAGGGACCCCACGGGGCGGCAGGCTCCGGACATAACGGCCAAGACGGAAACGATGGGAACCCTGGTGGCCCTGGCGAAGCCGGCGGACCGGGGACCGCCGGTGCGCGATCTGGAGACCTTTCGCTGGTCCTTGCAGCCCTTCCGAATGCGGGCTTCCGGGTTTCGCTGGTGGGGCAGAACGGGGGAGTGGGTGGTAACGGTGGAAGCGGGGGAAATGGCGGCCGAGGCGAGACCGGGCAGCCCGGGAAGTACGGAACCTTTGGGTGAGACAAAGGAGGCGGAAAA
>CALBDV010000502.1 GCA_937927565.1 uncultured Holophagales bacterium | reverse complement strand
CATGGCGGCGGAGAGTAGCAGGCCGCCCGGCGCGGCCGCCGGCGCCCTACCGTGCCGTCGTCCGGGTACAGACGACGAGCGCGCCGATGACCCCCGGCACCCAGCCGGCGAGCGTGAGGAGGGAGACGAGGAGGATCGTCCCGCACCCCTTGTCGAGGACGGCGAGCGGCGGGAGGAAGATGCACAGGAGCGCGCGTCCGAGGCCCATTCCCGTATTCTCTCCGACCGGAGCCCGGAGCGAAGCGATCCGGGGCGCCACCCTCCCCGAGAAGGAGACCACCGTGATCGACGAAACGCTCACCATGATCCCGGGACCGACCCCCGTTCACGCCCGCATCCTCGGCGCCCTGGCCCGCCCGACGACCTCTCACGTCGCTCCTTCGTTCGTGGAGGAGTTCCGGCAGGCGCTCGCCGGCTTCCGCTCCCTCTGCCGGAGCGAGGCGGCCCAGCCGTTCGTCGTCGCCGGGGGGGGGACGCTCGCGATGGAGATGGCTCTCGTGAACGTCGTCGCTCCCGGCGAGAAGCTCCTCGTCGTCTCCCACGGATACTTCGGCGACCGCTTCGGCGACCTCGCCGCCGCGTTCGGGATCGAGGCCGACGTCCTGAAGGCCGAGTGGGGGAAGGCGATCCCGCCCGCGGAGGTCGCCGCGAAGCTCGAGGCCGGCGGGTACGCCGGCGTCACCGTCAGCCACGTCGACACCTCCACCGGGACCCTCTCTCCCGTCGAGGGGTACGTCGAGGTCCTGAAAGGCCGCCCCGAGCTCCTCATCCTGGACGGCGTCTGCGCGACCGGCGGCGTCGACGAGCGCTTCGACGAATGGGGAGTCGACGTCCTCCTGACGGGCCCGCAGAAGGCGATCGGGGCCCCTCCCGGCCTCGCCCTCTGCGTCTTCTCCGACCGGGCGATGGCCCGCCGGAAGGGGCGCGCCTCCGTCCCTGCCTACTACGCCGACGTGATGCGCTGGCTCCCGGTGATGCAGGACCCCGGGAAGTATTTCTCGACCCCATGCGTGAACGAGATCGTCTCCCTCGCCGAAGCACTGCGGATCCTCCACGCCGAGGGCCTCGACGCCCGCTTCGCGCGGCACGCGCGGATCGCCCGCGCCTTCCGCGCCGGCCTCGACGCGCTCGGCCTCGCCCTCTTCACCGACGCCTCCTGCCGCGCCGACACCCTCTCCGTCGTCCTCCTACCCGAGGGGATCGCCGACGCCGAGTTCCGCAGGGAGGTCGCCGCGCGCGGTGCCGTCCTCGCCGGAGGACTCGGCCCCATTGCTGGCAAGGCGTTCCGCCTCGGACACATGGGAAACATCGGCCCCGCCGAGGTCGCGACGACGTTGACCGCGATCGCAGGGGCCCTCTCCGCCCTCGGCGTCCCCGTCTCCCCCGGCACCGCCCTCGCGGCCGCCGCGCCCCATCTCTGAGGCGGAGACCCGAGCCTTGAAGAACGACGGATCGACCCCGAAGCCCGCTGACGCCGCTCACTCCGTCGACGGCCTCTCGAAGCGCGCCCTTTCGACACCCGAGCCGTACGTCCGCCTCTTCTCGCGGCGCGTCCAGCAGGAGGGCGCGCTCGACCTGACGCAGGGCGACTACAAGAACGCCGACTTCGCGCCGCACCCGGAGGTCGTGAGGGCCGCGCAGCGGATCACGCGGAACACGGTCCACAGCTACGGGCCGGCCGTCGGCCGGATGGACGTGCGGGGCGAGGTCGCCGACTTCTTCAACCGCGACGGCCTCCTCGACTACCCCTCGTCGGAAGTGCGGTTCCTCCCGGACGAGGTCCTCTTCACGCCCGGCACCCGCTCGGGCCTCGCGATGGTCCTCGAGGTCCTCGGCGCGGACGGCTCGGGCGTCGTCGTCCCGCGGCCGAGCTGGGAGTACGACTGGTACGTCGAGCGGGCGGGCAAGAGGCTCGTCGAGCTCCCGACCTCGCCCCCGGACTTCCTCCCCGACCCGAAGGACCTCGAGCGCCTTCTGGCCAGGGGCGGGATCTCCTCCGTCATCCTGAACAACCCGCACAACCCGACCGGGCGGGTCTACCCGCGCGCCCTCGTCGAAGAGCTCGTCCGCGTCGCGGTGCGGCACCGCTGCTACGTCCTCTACGACTCGGTCTACCAGCGGCTCGACTACGTCGGCTGGTTCGTCAACCCAGCCTTCGCCGAGCCCGAGTGGCGCGACTGGGTCGTCTCCCTCTCGGGTCTCTCGAAGATGGACATGTTCGGCGCATCGACCGGGACCCGCGCCTGCTGGATGGTGATCTCCGACCAGATCCGCTCCCAGGGGGTGAAGGCGCGGGAGATTCTCGCGAACCTCTCCGCCTGGCTCGTCGCGACCCCCTCGACGCTCGCGCAGGACTGGGCCCTCGCGGCGCTGCAGAGCCCGCTCGCGGCACTTCGGCGGCCGTCCCCCTACATGCGCGAGCGGCGCGACTTCATGGCGAAGGCGGCCGACGAGCTGGCCCCCCTCGGGGTCGAGAGGACCGACTTCGGCGGGACGTTCTACGCCCCCCTCGCGTTTCCCGGCCTCGTCGGCGAGCTTTTCGACCGGCTCCGGAACGGAGTCCGCGAGAGGGCCGTCGTGAAGGACTCGGTCGACGCGTTCGAGCTCCTCCTCTCGGGAGGCGTCGGGGGGATCCCGTTCGTCGCCTTCGCCGGAACGGACGCCGCCCGCTACGGGACGTGGCAACGGCTCTCCTACGGCTCGAAGGACGTGAAGGAGCTGTCGGTCTTCATCGACCGCGTGAAGGCGCGTCTCGAGCAGCAGGGACGGCTCGGGTCGAGCGCGACCCGGGCTGCTGCTGCCGCTGCCATGGCGACGCCGGAGCCGGCCACCGACCGCGCCGTCGGGAGCTCGCCGCTCGAGGCGGTCTGGGAGAGCGTCTGCACGCTCGACGGTTACGACGCCCTCGACGGCCTCGACCCGAAGGCCTTCGCGGCCGCCCGAAGAGCATTCCTCGTCGACCCGCGGCACGAGACGCTCCGGCTCACGGGGACGAAGCACCCCGACTCGACCGCCCACCGGGCCGAGCAGCTCGAGCGCGCCCTCCGCGCCGCCCCCGCGGGCGACCCCGACCGCGCGCGCCTCGCCCTGAAGCACCTGGAGTGGAACCCGCTCGTCGACGCCCGTCTCGAGTACGAGGAGACGGTCGCCGACCTGCTCGGACCGTGCAGCGAGGTCCTCGTCGACTTCGAGGGGCGGCAGATCAGCCCCGAGTGGCTCGAGCTGCCCGAGAAGGTCGTCCTCGCGCTGCTGCGCCACGGCGTCGTCCCGGGCGAGGACCGCCACCTCCTCTTCCGCATCCCGAACCCCTTCATCGAGCAGGACGAGGAGAAGATCGTCCGGATCCTCGCCTCGGTCGCCCGCGCGAACGCCCTCTTCCATCTCGCGTGCGAGAGAGCCGGCGTGACGCCGGTCCAGAACGCGCTCCCCGAGCTGACGGTCCCGCAGGTCAACTCGGTCGCCGAGATCGGGGCCGTCGTGAAGATCGGGACGCTCTACCGCTCGGCGATTGCGGGACTCTTCGCCGGCGACGGGCACGGCGACGCCTTCCTCGCGCGCCGGGTCCCGGCGGAGCGCCGCGCGGCGCTGATCGAGAAGATCTCCCGCGTCCGCCTCGTGCCCCTCTGCGAGAACGTCGGCGCCCTCGCGCGCCTCCCGGAATTCCTCGAGGCGTTCTACGTCGCGCTCGAGCGGGGCCGGGGTCTTCCCGACCTCCCGACGGCGGCGACCTTCCGGACCCGCTTCGAGGGCGACGAGGCCGTCGTGCGGGTCTTCGTCGCGATGTCCGACACGGCCGAGCAGAGCGGGAAGATCGCGGCCGACGCCGCGCTGACGCTCGCCCTTTCGGGACGCGGGGAGGCCGAGCGGCGCCTCGCGAATCTCGCGAAGGCCGCCGGCGAGCCCTCGCCGCGCGTGACCTTCCTCGTCGGCGCCGGGCGCGCCGGCTTCCGCGGCGGCTTCGACCCGGAGCACCCCGGCGTGATTCGGCAGCTCGCCCGGGCCGACGGCGTCACGATGCAGGGCATCCGCGCCGACGACCCCGCGGCGGCCTCCCGCCTCGCGGCCGCGTTCCGCACCGAGGTCGCCTCCCCCGCTCCCGTCCCGGCCTTTTCCACCGCCGACCGAGAGGCGCTGACGAGGCTCCTCGAGGCGGGCGTGAAGGCGCACACGGAGACGCTCCTCCGGATCGCCCCGCTCCTCGCCCCTTTCGGCGGGCTCGTCCCGCAGACCCGCGTGAGGATCCGCGCGACGGGCTCGGTCAACTACGGCCGGTCGATCCCGGTCTACCCCGAAGAGTGGGGAGGCGGGACGACCCTCCCCGACAACCGCGACCTCCGCGACGCCTGGCCGGAGGGAGTCACGCTGCCGCGGGCCATCGTCTACAACCTCGGCTGCACGACGCTCGGTCTGCCGGGCGTGACGAGCGACCTCTCCGTCCTCGACCGGCGCGGCGCCGTCCTCCTCGAGCGGCACGTGCCGGGCTACCGCGAGATCGTCGCGAGCGAGCTCCCCCATTTCGTCAAGGAGGCGGCCGGACTCGTCTTCGGGAGGAAGCTCGCCGAGACGACGGCCCGCCGCTGCCTCCGGGCCGCCGCGGCACTCTGGGTCGATGCGCGCAGCCGCGAGGACCTCGCCCTCCCGACCTGCCTCTTCGCGATGGAGTACCTTCGCTATCTCGCGGAGGACTCGGAGAGCTGGGACGAGACGAAGGAGCACGAGAGCCGGACGACGCGCG
>CALBDV010000501.1 GCA_937927565.1 uncultured Holophagales bacterium | reverse complement strand
CACCCGGTCCACGTCGTCACCGTCGAGGACCCGATCGAGTACCTCTTCCAGGACAACCTCGGCTCCGTCTGCCAGCGCGAGGTCGGGACCGACACCACGTCGTTCCACGAGGCGCTCCGCAACGCGATGCGGCAGGACCCCGACGTCATCATGGTCGGCGAGATGCGCGACTGGGAGACGATCCAGACGGCCATCACGGCCGCCGAGACCGGGCACCTCGTCTTCTCGACCCTTCACACGAACAACGCCGCGCAGACGATCGACCGCATCATGGACAGCTGCCCCGGCGGCCTGCAGAACCAGGTCCGGCGGCAGATGGCGCTCGTGCTCCGTGCGATCTGCTCCATGCAGCTCATCGAACGGATCGACGGCCAGGGACGGATCCCGGTCATCGAGATCCTCGTCAACTCGCCGAAGATCACCAAGCTCATCGAGGACGGACAGACCAACGAGATCCTCGACGAGATGGAGAGCTCGGTCACCTACTACAAGATGCAGTCGATGAACCAGTCGCTGATCGCGCTCCTCGTGAACGGCGCGATCGACTACGACAAGGCGATGCAGCTGACAGCGGACCCCGAGGACCTCTCCCTCAAGCTCCGCAAGCTCTTCCCCGAGATCGAGGAAAAGTTCCGAGGAGGCATCATGGCCCCGTCCGCAAACGACTTCTCCGCCATCACGGAGCTGATGGACATCAAGAAGCTCTACGAGGAGGCGGAAGACAAGTGGAGGCTGCGCCTCCAGGAGAAGGACGACTCGATCGCCAGCCTCGAGGCCGACCTCCAGTCCAAGGACCGCATCATCGAATCGCACGCGATGGGGGGACAGGAGCTCGAGGGCGAGCTGCAGAAGGCCCGCCAGGAGAACGAGCGGATCCGCCAGGAGGCCGCCGCGCGCATCGCCCAGCTCAACGACCGGATCAAGGAGCTCAACAGCCGGATCATGGGTGGCTCTTCGGCGCCTCCCCCTCCGGGAACCCCGCAGTCGGGGTTCTTCAAGAGGTAGGGAGCGGCCTCGCGCTCCGGAGCGTGCGAGTCCGGGCACGCGGCGCGAGGAGCTGAATTCGGAACGTGGAGAAGAAAGCCGGCGCGGCCCTCGGAGCCGCTCTCCTCCTGGCGGTCGCCGCCTCCTACCTGCCGGTTTTCTCGGCCGGGTTCATCTGGAACGACCCGGCCTACGTCACCGAGAACCGGACGCTGGACGGCCCCGGGAGCCTTCTGAGGATCTGGACCGACACGCGGGCGAACGAGCAGTACTACCCGCTCGTCTTCACGACCTTCTGGATCGAGAAGCGAATCTGGGGGCTCCACCCCCTCGGATACCACGTCGTCAACGTCCTCCTGCACGGGCTCGGCGCGCTGCTCCTCTGGCGGCTCCTCCGGCGCCTCGCCCTCCCCGGAGCCTGGCTCGCCGCAGCGGCCTTCGCGCTGCACCCCGTCTGCGTCGAATCCGTCGCCTGGGTCACGGAAAGGAAGAACACCCTCTCCCTCGTCCTCTGCCTCCTCGCAGCCCAGGCGTTCCTCGCCTGGCGAGACGCCCGCGAGGCGCGGCAACGGGTCGCGGAGGCGGCCGCGAGATCGACGCCGCCGAGGAAGAGGAAGGCGAGAGAGAAGGAGGCCCCGCTCGGGAGGGCCCCGTTCCACGAGAGGCCGGCGTTCCTCTACGGAGCAGCCCTCGTCGCCTTCACGCTGGCCCTCTTCGCCAAGACGACCGCGAGCGTCCTTCCGGCCGTCCTCCTCGTCGTCGTCTGGTGGCGGCACGGCCGGGTCCGCTGGCGGGACGCGGGGCCGCTCCTGCCCTTCTTCGTCGTCGGCGTCGGACTCTCCCTTCACACGGCGTGGCTCGAGCGAACGATGGTCCGGGCGACGGGTGACGAGTGGGCCCACGGCCTCCTGGAACGCGTCGTTCTCGCCGGCCAGACGACCACCTTCTACGCGGCGAAGATCCTCTGGCCCTCGGACCTGATGTTCATCTACCCGAGGTGGAGCCTCGATGCCGGGAGCCTCCGTCCGTGGCTCCCCGCCCTCGGCTGGGCCGCGGCGCTCGGCGGCGCGGTGCTTCTCGTCCGGTCCGGTCGCCGCGGGCCGCTCGCCGGCCTGCTCCTCTTCGGGGGAGTCCTCTTCCCGGCGATGGGCTTCTTCAACGTCTACGCGATGCGCTACTCGTGGGTCGCCGACCACTTCGCCTACCAGGCCGTCGCCGTCGCGGCGGCGGTCCTCGTGTGCGGTGCGGCGAGCCTCATCGCGCCCGCTCCCCCGCTCTACTCGCGCCTGGCGACCGGGCTCGGCCTGGCCGGGCTCTTCGTCCTCGCCACGCTGACGTTCCGGCAGGGCCCGGCCTACAAGGACGAGGAGACCCTCTGGCGGCACACGCTCGAGCGGAACGCCGACTGCTTCATCTGCCTCACGAACTACGGGAACCTCCTCCTCGAGGCGGGGAAGACCGGCGAGGCGGTCTCGCTCCTGACACGCTCTCTCGCGATCAAGCCCGACGCCGTGCCGACCCGCCTGAACCTCGCCCGAGTCGCAGAGGAGCAGAGGAGCTTCGGGGAGGCGGCCTCGCACCTCCTCGCCGCCCTCGCCATCGACCCCTCTGACGACGAGATCCGGATCCACCTCGCGACGGTGTACACGAAGGCGGGGCGTCTCGACGACGGCATCCGGGAGTTCCAGAAGGCCCTCGAGACCCCCTCCCCGTCGGACTTCCTCGCCCACAACGGTCTCGGCGCGGCCCTGATGGGCGCCGGCAGGCCCGTCGAGGCCATCGAGCACTTCCGCGAGTGCGTGAGGCTCCGCCCCGACTACGAGCACGGGCGCGCGAACCTCGCACGGGCTCTCGCGATGACGCAGTCACGCTGAACGCGCGACGTGCCCCCCGTCACACGTACGGAACGCGCGCTTCCGGAGGAGCGGCGTCCCGTTAGACTCGGCACACCATGTCCGCGGTCAAGCGTCGCGCGCTCCTTCTCGGGGCCGGCGTCCTCCTCGCCACCGGAGTGGGGTCCGGCCTGTTCTTCCTCCACGTGGGCCGAACCGTTTCGCGCGAAGCGGCCCCGGGGAGCATCCGCGCCGGGCGAGTCCGCCCCCTCGCCTTCACCGCGCTCGAGCGGCCCGCGACGAGTCCCGACGTCGCCGTTGCCGGGGACGGACGCGTCCTCGGCATCGCCGACGTCGCCGGCGTCCTCCACCTGGCCACGGGCTCGGGGCTCGAATCGGACGGGCGGCTCCTGGACGTTCGCGACGGCCTCCCGGCTCTCCGCGTCTCGGCCGTGGCCTCCTGGAGAGGCACGACGGTCTTCGGGCTCGAGAGGGGCGGCTGGGGACGGTTCGGCACCGCCGGACCCGAGCTGGCAGGCTCGGGGTTCGGCGAGCTCCAGGTGCGGACCTTCGCCGAGACGGAGGGGGGCGAGCTTCTCATCGGCGCCCGCCAGGGGCTCTACCGGGCGCCTTTCGGCGCGGGAGAGCTCGAGAAGCTCGACGACGCCCCGGTCCGGTCCATCGCGCTGCCAGCGGGCGGCGAGATTGCCTCGGGCGGCGAGAAAGGACTCCGGCTCGTCTCCCGCGGGGGAGCGGCTCCTCGCCTCGTCGTCACACCCGACCCGTGGGTGGAAAGCGTCTCGGTCCTCGGGGACGAGCTCTGGGTGGCGACGGCCGCGGGCGCGGCTCGCGGTCCGCGGGATGCGAAGAGCCTGACTCCCGTGGCCCGCGGCGCGGACGCGACGGCCGGCGTCGCCTGGGACGGCTCCTTTCGCTTCGTCCCCGCCGACGGCCCACCGCGCGTCTCGGCCCTCCTCGAAGACGGCTCGCGGCGCGACACGCCGGCTCCGGAACGCTTCTTCCGCCTCTTCGTCGCCGCGGGCCGCCTCTTCGCCGACGGCCC
>CALBDV010000500.1 GCA_937927565.1 uncultured Holophagales bacterium | reverse complement strand
GGTCGACCGTTCCGCCGTGCCCCTCCGCGATCTGCCGGCTGAGGACGAGCCCGATACCCGTGCCGCCAGGTTTCGTGCTGAAGAGAGGGACGAAGAGGTTGCCCCCCTCCGGGAGGCCCGGGCCGCCGTCCTCGATCCAGACCTCGAGCCACGGGGGCGCCGCGCGCCACCCCATCCGAACGTCTCCCGCGGTTTCCAGGGCGGCGTCGACGGCGTTGCGCGTCAGGTTGATCAGGGCCTGAGACAGCTGGTCTTCGTCCGCTTCGATCTCCAGCTCGGGTCCCTCTGTCACCTGGACTGCCATTCGCTGCTCGAGGGCGGCGATCCGCCTCACGAGGCCGGGAAGGGCGACGCGCCGCAGGGTCGGCTCGGGGAGCCGGGCGAGGCGCGTGTAGGCCTCCATGAAGGTCCCGAGGCCCTGGACGCGGGAGGCGATGATGCCGAGGCCCTGCCGGGCGTCGTCCAGCCAGTCGTCGCCCTGCCGTTCGATGATCCTCGAGAGGCTCTCCGACAGCGATCGGATGGGCGCCAGCGAGTTGTTGATCTCGTGCCCCAGGACCCGCACGAGCTTCTGCCAGGCCCGCCGCTCTTCGTCGCGCAGGGGGCGCGTCAGATCCGAGATGACGAGCAGCTCGTGCGGGAGACCGCCCTGGCGGAAGGGCCCGCGCCGGAGCTCGAATCGTCCCGCACGCCCGGCGAAGACGAGATCTACGAGCCGCTCGCTCTTCCCCTCGAGAGCCTCGTTCAGCCCGACGTCGGCGGCGCTCATTCCGAGGAGCCGATCCTGGCTGCTTCCCAGGAGCGTCTCTCCCGCCCGGTTCACGAGGCGCAGCCTCTGCTCTCCGTCGAAGGCGAAGACCGCGACGTCGATCTCGGCCATGACGGCCCTGAGGAGAGCCGTGGCCTCCATCGTACCGAGACGCTCCTGCAGGAGCAGCTCGGAGAGGCCGTTCAGCTCGAGGTACACGCCACTGAGGATCTCGTCTCCTTCCGGCAGCTTCGCCCGGAACGAGAAGTCGCCTTCCCGGATGGCGCCGAGGACGTTCGAGAGGGTCTGAAGCGGACGGGCGACCCGCTGCCTCAGGACCTCGGAGATCCGCCACGTCCCCCAGAGGAGCGCGAGGGCGAAGACGACTCGCGCCGCTGTCGGCCAGCCCGACGACAGGAGCAGGACGAACGCCACGACGATCGCAGGCAGCGCGGAAAGGAGAGCCAGCGCCTGGATGCGGCGGTCGTGACCGAGATTCATCATGTCCCGGTGATCCCGAGCTTCTGCATGCGCCGGTAGATCGCGCTCCGGGAGAGGCCGAGCGCCACGCCGGCCTCGGTGGCGCTGCCGAACCGGGCGAGCGCCTTGCGGATGAGGTGAGCTTCCATCTCCTCGAGGCTCAGCTCGTCGAGGCTTCCCGCCCCGGCGCTGCGGGTTGCGAGGAGGAGGTCCGAGGCGGCGATGCGGCTTCCCATCGCCATCAGGACGGCCCTCTCGACGGCGTGATCCAGCTCTCTCACGTTGCCCGGCCAGGGATGCTGCTCGAGCTGCCGGAGAGCCGCGTCCTCGAATCCGGTGATGGCTTTCCTGTAGCGCGCCACGTGCTGGGCGAGGAAGACCGCCGCGAGGGGGCCGATGTCTTCCCGCCTCTCGCGAAGCGGCGGGACGAGGATCTCGATGGTGTTCAGACGGAAGCGCAGGTCCTGCCGGAAGCGTCCGCAGGCGACCTCGGCATCCAGGTCGGCGTTCGTGGCGCTCAGGACGCGCACGCTCGCCTTCAGCGTCCGGCTGCTCCCGACGCGTTCGAACTCCCCCGTCTCCAGGAGGCGCAGGAGCCGGGCCTGGAGGCTCGGGGGGGCGTTGCCGATCTCGTCGAGGAAGAGCGTTCCGCCGTCGGCCAGCTCGAAGCGGCCCACGCGGTCGGCCCTCGCGTCGGTGAAGGCGCCCTTCACGTGGCCGAAGAGCTCGCTCTCGAGGACGCCCTCGGAGAGCCCTCCCGCGTTCACGGTGAGGAAGGGGCGCGAGGCGCGGGACGAGGCCGCGTGCAGGAGACGGGCGACGAGGCCCTTGCCGGTGCCGTTCTCGCCCGTGATGAGGACAGTGGCGTCGGAGGGGCCGATGCGCTGGATCAGGTTCAGGACGGGCTGCATCGCCCGGGACTGGGCCACGAGGGCGGGAAGCCCTTCCCCGCGAAGCAGGGCGTTCTCGGCCTCGAGCCGAAACGACCGGCGAACGGCCGTGGAGAGCTCCAGCTGGGTGCGCAGCGTGGCCAGCAGCCGGACGTTCTCCCAGGGCTTCTGGATGAAGTCCTTCGCCCCCCGGCGCATCGCCTCGACCGCCAGCTCGATGCTCCCCCACGCGGTCATGATCACGACGGGAAGGGTCGGCTCCGCCTTTCGCAGGCGCTCGAGGAGTTCCAGCCCTTCCCTTCCCGACGTCGTGTCCCGGCCGTAGTTCATGTCCATCAGGACGAGGTCGGGCGGCTCGGCCTCCACGGCGGCAAGCGCTGCCGCCGGCGTCCCGGCGGTGTCCACCTTGAAGCCCTCCGACTTGAGCAGCAGGCGAAGGCTCTCCCGGATGTCGGCCTGGTCGTCGGCGACGAGGATGCGTGCGGACATCCGGGAAGTATCGATCACCGGCTACTCCTCCCTGAGCGCCACGACGGGATCCACGGCGGCGGCGCGAAGGGCGGGGAGGAGGGAGGCCAGGAGGCAGGTCGCGCCCAGGGCGAGGATCGAGACGGCAATCGCCTCGGGATCGTTCGGGGAGATCCCGTAGAGCTGACTCGCGAGAAGGCGACCAGCCGCAAGAGCCCCCGCCACGCCAAGGACGGCGCCGACGAGGACCATCCGGGCTCCCTCCCCCAGGACGGCACCGAGAATGTGGACGCCCTCGGCCCCGAGAGCCTTGCGAATGCCGAATTCGCGGGTTCGATGCGCGACCAGGTAGCTGACGACCCCGTAGATTCCGACACCGGACAGGAGCAGGGCGAGCCCGGCGAAGGTCCCCAGGATGACCGCGGTTCTGCGGCGGCTGCCGACGCCCCGCGTCGCGCGGTCTTCCAGGCTTCCGTACGCAAGAACGGGAAGGTCCGGGTCCTGCACCGCCACCCGCTCCTGCACGAGAGCCCGAAGGGCTCCCGCGGAATGGGAGGTGTGGAGCAGGAAGGACTTCCCGAAATAGGGCATCTGGGCCGCGGCGTACATCACCCTCGGAACGGGCGCGACGTCGAGAGAAGCGTTGCGGAAGTCCGCGGCCACACCCACGATCTCGAGGGGTGTTCCTTTCGGCGTCGCCTCGCTCCTCCAGCCCCCTGACAGGCGCTGCCCGATCGGCTCGCCCCTGAGGTGGCGGTGGACGAACGCTTCGTTGACGACGACGACGCGCGGGGCCTGAAGCGTGTCGGTCTCGAGCAGAGGGCGCCCCTTCAGGATCGAGATCCCGAGCGTCCGGAAGTAGTCCGCGCCGACGATGTCCGCGGCGATCCCGTCGCGGGGCGCACCCGACTCGTCCCGTCCGTCCAGCACCCGGAAGGAAGTGCTCCCTTCCTCGCCGCCGAACGGCAGCAGGTGCGAGGTTCCGACAGTGTCCACGCCGGGAATGCCCCTCAGCCGCGCCACGAGCTCGTCCTCGAATCGCGTCCGGTCCGCCTCCGCGGCGTAGCGGTCCGCGGGCAGGCGCACGGCGAAGGCCACGACGTGCTCGAGCTCGAAACCGGGGTCGGTGCTCAGCACCTTCGTGATGCTCCGGAACAGGAGTCCCGAAGAGACGAGGAGGACCGTAGCGAGGGCCACTTGCCCGCCGACCAGGGCGGTCCTCAGTCCGGCCGCTCGTGCCCCTGGGCCCCAGCTCCGGTTCCCGAGCGCCTGCTGGAGATGCAGCGAGCGAATCTGGACCATCGGGATCATCGCCAGGAAGATGCTGACGGCGAGCCCGAGAAGGAGCGTGAAGAGGAGCACGCCGGTATCCAGCGAGACGCGGCTGGCACCGTTCAGAGTCCCGGCGCCAGGCAGCCAGAGCGGTACGAGCTTCACGGCCAGACCTGCGAGCGGCACGCTGAGGAGCCCTCCGCCGAGTCCGACGCAGAGTCCGTCGGAGAGAGACTGGCGAAACAGGTGCTCCCTGCCTGCCCCGAGCGCAATGCGCAGGGCCGTGTCCCGGGAGCGCCCTATCGCCCTGGCCAGGAACAGGCCCGCGACGTTCGTACAGGTGATGAGGAGCAGCAGGCAGACCGCGACGAGGAGGAGCGCGACGGGGCGGAAGCCGGACCCGAGAAGGAACGGCTGCAGGCTCCGAGCCGTCAGCGCCACCTCGCGCGGGGTCTCCGGGTACTTCTCCAGCCAACCCCGGAAGATCGCCGCCATCTCGCTTCGGGCCGCCTCCAGCCCCACGCCCGTCTTCAGGCGGCCCAGGGCGAAGTAGTTGTAGTTCAGGCGTTCGGCCGTATCTGCATCCCGCCGGTCCACCGGAACGAAGACGTCGGCCCGGTCGTTCCAGGGAAGCTCCATCTCCTTTGGAGCCACTCCGAGGATGACGGCGGATCTGCGATCCAGGCGGATGCTGCGGCCCACGACGGCCGGGTCTCCGCCGAAGGCGCGCATCCACAGGCCGTAGCCGAGAACCACGGAGGTCCGCTGCGTATCCTCGTCGGCACGCTGGAAGAAACGGCCGACGGAAGGGCGATAGCCGAGGAGCTCGAAATAGCCCGCGCTCACCTCCATCCCCGGAATTCGCTCCGGACGTCCCGGGGTGTTCAGCTCGAAGCCCCGGTACCGTTGGATCGCCACCCCCTGGAGGCTCTTCGCTCCCGTCTGCAGGTCCCAGAACATGGGAGCGGATATCTCGATCCCGCCGTTCGGGTCGGTGGTGGGAAGGGCCACCAGGCGCTCCGGGTCGCGGTAGGGCAACGGCTTGATCAGCACGCCGTGGGCAATGGAGAAGAGGGCCGTGGCGGCGCTCATCCCCAGGCTCAGCGTGCCGATCGCCGCCAGCGTGAAGCCCGGGGATCTCCGGAGCCGGCGAACTGCGAGCGTCAGGTCGAGCACGCTATTCCTCCCTGAGCGCCACGACGGGATTCACTGTCATGGCACGGAGGGCCGGGAAAAGGGTGGAGACGAGCGCCACCAGGGCGAGGGTGGTCGAGGCAATCACGAAGGTGGCGGGGTCGGCGGGGGTCACGCCATAGAGCTGGCTGGCGATGGCGTGGCCGAGGCCGTATCCGGCCAGCAACCCCAGCGACAGGCCGAAGGCGACCATCCCCAGCCCTTCCCCGAGGACCAGGCGAAGCACGTCCCACACCCGGGCTCCCAGAGCCATACGGACCCCGATCTCCCTCGTACGGAACTCGACCAGCAGGCTCATCACGCCGTAGATGCCGATGCCTGCCAGGAAGAGCGCGAGAAGGCTGAAGCCCGCCGTGACCTTGACGATGATCCGCGGTCCGGCCTCGTTGGATTGGAGAAGCTCCTCGCCCGACCAGACGTTGGCCAGTGCAAGGTTCGGGTCCAGCTCGCGCATCGCCTGGCGCAGGGAAGGCGTGACGGCGTGGGGCGAGCCCTCCACCCGGAGAACGACGGAGGCGGCCGCGATCCGCCCGCCCGTGTGGAGCGGGAAGTAGACCTCCGGGTCGACGGCTCTACCGGGGCTCCACTGGCGCGTCCACCCCACGAGGCCGACGACGGTGAGCCAGGGGCCGTTGGAGCCTTCCAGGGAAATCCGCTTGCCGAGCGGATCCTGTCCCGGCCAGTGCTTCCGGGCCAGGGTGTCGCTCACGATGCAGACGCTGTCGGGATCCTCCCTCGTGAACCGTCGGCCCCCGAGCAGGGGAATGCCCATTGCCGGGAGGTAGTCCGGGCTCACCCAGCGAATCTCGGCCAGGTGCCGGGAGTTGTTGGGGAGGAGCTGGCCTTCCACGTCGTACCAGTAGCTCCCCCCCATGAACTGGGGCAGGTTGCTCGTGAGAGCGGCCGCCTTCACACCGGGGAGGGCGGCCAGCTTCCCGAGCATCTGGTCGAGGAAGGCCTGGGCGCTCTCCGGCGTGGGGTACTGGGCGGGGACGAACCGGAGCCGTGCCGTCAGGAGGTGGCGGGAGTCGAAACCCATCGGGGCCTGGTTGCTCCTGGCGAGGCTCCGGAGAAGGAGCCCGGACGTCACCAGCAGGCAGGATGCCAGCGCCACCTCGAAGACGACGAGAAGCCCGCGCAGCCGGTGATGCTCGCGCCCGACACCACCTCTCTCCCCGCCCTTGAGCGCGCTGGCGGGGTCGATGCGCGACAGTTTCCAGGCCGGCAGGACGCCGAAGACGAGGACGGCCAGGAGCGTGCTGGCGAGGCAGACGCCGAGCGCGCGACCGTCCATCCCGAGGGCGATGGCATCGGCGTACTGCTCGGGGACGATGGCCGGGAAGGCCGCCATGAGCCCCTTGCCGACGATCAGGGCTCCCAGGAATCCGAAGAAGCCAAGGAGGGCGCTCTCGGTGAGCATCTGGGCCACGAGCTGCCCGCGAGCGGCACCGAGCGCCACCCGGGTAGACATCTCCTTGCTGCGGCCGAGGCCGCTCGCCAGGAGCAGGCTGGCGACGTTGACGCAGGCGATCAGCATCACGACGAGCACTACGCCCTGGAGGAGGAGCATCTGCGCCGCCATCATCTGCGAGACCTCGTCCTTCATCGAGGTGACGCGGCCGGTGCGGCCCTGCTGGTCCGCGGGGTAGCGGGCGGCGAGGCTCGCCATGATCCCCTTCAGCTCCGCCTCGGCGGAGGACCGGCTGGCCCCGGGCCCGAGGCGGGCGAAGGCGCGGGCGTTGTGGTCGTTCCGGTTCTGCAGCTCGGCGGCGCTGAACGCGATCGGGCGGAAGAGCGTCGGGTTGTCGATGGCGAAGACGAACGGGATGCGGACGTCCGGCCCCAGCACCCCCACGATCTCGTGCGACTCCCCGTTCAGGACGAGGCGCTTGCCGACGACTCCGGCGTCGGCGCCGAAGCTGCGCTTCCAGCCCGGGTAGCTCAGGATGGCCACCCTTGGCGCGCCGTCCCGATCCTCCTCCTCCGTGAAGGTCCGGCCCAGCATCGGCTTCACCCCCAGCATGGGAAAGAAGCTGGCGGAGACACGCGCGAATTCCACCTGCGCCGGCTCGCCGGAGCCGGAGAGGTTCCCCGTCGTGCGGCGGACGGCGGCCACCGACTCGAGCTGCGTGGTGGTCTGCCGGATCTCCATGAACGCGAAAGGCGAGGGGGCGAACCCGGCGTCGTTGCCGCCCTGTGCGGAGTCCCACTCGCGGAGGACGACGATCCGATCGGGCTCGCGGAAGGAGAACGCGTTCAGGAGAAGCCGGTCGACGAGAGAGAACGCCGCCGTGTTGGCGCCGATGCCGAGGGCCAGCGTCACGACGACCGCGGCCGTGAAGCCGGGGCGCCGTGCGAGCCTGCGGAACGCGACGGCGAGCTCGCCGAAGAGGTTCTTCATCCCCGCCTCAGGCCGTCTGCCGCTTCCCCGCCTCCTCTTCGCTGACGATGCGTCCGTCGAAGAGGTGCACGGTGCGGTCGGCAAAGTGGGTGAAGCGCTGGTCGTGGGTCACCATGCAGATCGTCGCTCCGGACCGGTGGAGGTCCCGGAGCAGCTCCATCACGGCGTCGCCGTTCGTGGAGTCGAGGTTGCCGGTCGGCTCGTCGGCCAGGAGGATGCTCGGCCGCCCCGCCAGTGCCCGCGCGACCGCGACGCGCTGCTGCTGGCCACCGCTCAGCTGGCTGGGCAGGTGGCCGGCCCGGTGACTCATGCCGACCTGCTCCAGGCACTCCGTGGCCCGCTTGCGTCTCTCTCCGGCGGCCATCCCGCGGTAGACGAGCGGCAGCTCGACGTTCTCGAGGACGGAGAGGTCTCCGATGAGGTTGAAGCTCTGAAAGATGAAACCGATCTCGCGGTTCCGGATGCGCGCCCGCTCCGAAAGCTTGAGGCCCGAGGCCGGTTTCGCGTTGAGGATGTACGTCCCCGCGGTGGGCGTGTCGAGGAGGCCCAGGATGGAGAGGAGCGTCGACTTCCCGCAGCCCGAAGGGCCGCCGATGGAGACGAACTCGCCCTGACGGATCTCCAGGTGGATGTCGGAAAGGGCGTGGGTCTCGACTTCGTCCGTCGTGAAGACCTTCCTGAGCCCTTCGAGCTGGATGAGCGGCTGCGGCATGCGGACTCCTTCAGAGCGCGGTCTGTTCGTGGCGAGCCACGAGGCCGGGGACCGGATCGTTACTTCGAAGCCCCGGTCGGCCCAAAGCCAGTTCCGTGCCAGGGGGCGGGACGCGGAAAGCCGCTGTTCCTGGGGACACGATCCTCCCTCCCGTCCCGTACGTGGGACGCGTCATCCCGGTTCCAGGAACGGTGTTCCGGCCACCCGAGTCGTCGTTAGAACGCATCGTGGATCTCCAGTGAGGCGCCTGGCGCTGGATGCGGGACCTACTCGTCTCGCAGCGCCACGACCGGGTTGACGCGCGCGGCCTGTAACGCCGGTATCACGGTCGCCACCAGAGCGACACTCACGAGAACGAGGCCTCCCAGGGCCATGGACGAAGGATCCGCAGGGGAAACCTGATACAGCTGGCTCGCCAGGAGGCGCCCCAGGGCCAGGGAGCCGAGCACACCGATTCCCAGGCCGAGGGCCGTCAGGATCAACCCGTGCCGGGTGATCTCCCAGATCACCTGGCCGCTCTGCGCCCCCAGTGCGGTGCGGATGCCGATCTCCCGGGTGCGCTGCCGCACCAAATAGCCGATCACTCCGTAGAGGCCCACCGCCGCCAGGGCAAGGGCCAGGATGCTGAATCCCCCGATCAGGACGCCACGAGTGGACGCGGTCTGCAGCTTGCGGCGGAACAGCTCATCCCCCGTCCGGATGTCGAAAAGACCCACGTCCGGGTCGATCTCTCTCATGGCGGCCTTCAGCGAAGGGATGAGCTTCCCGGGGTCTCCATCGGTGCGAAGGGCCACGGAGAAATAAGGGAAGATGTTGGCCTGCGGCAGCGGTGCGTAGAGCTCCCCCAGGGCGGGTCCCACCAGCTTGCGCACGGATACGGGTTTCACCACGCCGACGACGGTTCGCCACTCTCCGCTGAAGCGAATGCGCTTGCCGAGAGGGTCCTGGCCGGGCCAGTGCTTGAGAGCGATGATCTCGTTGACGATGCCTACCGGCTGGTCCATGTCCTGGTCGGTGAAATCTCGCCCGACGAGCAGAGGGATACCCATGGTCCTGAAGTAGCCGGGCGTGACCGATGGCGCCAGCGCCAGCCACATGGTCCCTTTCGGAGTGGGCTGCCCGTCCACGTTGTAGCCGTTGTTCATGGAGAAGTCCCCCAGCGGAAGGGTGTCCGTAAGGGCCAAGGACCTCACGCCCGGAATGGCGGATACGCGCTCGGCAAGCCGTTGGAAGAGGATGCGCCGGGCCGCCAGATCGGCGTACTTGCCGCGCGGGCGGGAGCCTGAGGCGGTGAGAAGGCCTGCCCGTTCGAAGCCCGGCTGGAGCCCGCCCAAGTTTTCGAGGCTGCGGAGCAGAAGGCCAGTGACCACCAGAAGTGCCATGGCCATGGCGATCTCCGTCACCACCAGGACGCTGCGGATTCGGTGGTATTCCCGACCACCGCTTCCCTTGGCAGCATCCTTGAGGACCTCGGCGGGGTTCAGGCGGGTCACCAGCCACGCAGGAATGGATCCGAAAAGGATGGCGGCGGCCACGGCCACGCCCAGGGTGAAGGCGAGGAGGCCCCCGTCCAGGGAGAAGGGAGTCGGATTGGGGATGAAGGTCAGGAGGGCCGGGAACGTCATCAGGCAGGCTTTGGCAACGAGCAGCCCTGCCAGCCCCCCCAGGACTCCCAGCAAGAGGCTCTCGGTCATCACTTGACGGATGAGGTCGCTCCTGGCCGCCCCGAGGGCGGAGCGGATGGTGATCTCTCGGCGCCGATCCAGGCCCCTTGCCAGCAACAGGTTCGACACGTTGGTGCAGGCGATGATCAACACGAGGGCCACCACGCCCATCACCAGGAGCATCGGTTGCCGGATCTCCCTGGTGGCGGACTCACGAAGGGGGTAGGCCGCGCCAACCCGGCCGGCGTTCACGTTGGGATACTGCTCGGCCAGCACCCCCATGATGCGCTTGAGGTCCTGGTCGGCCATGGCAACCGTCGCGCCCGGCTCGAGGCGGGCGATCCCGTACCAATTGTGGCCGCCCCGGTTTTCGATCTGTTCGGGATGCCACGCTGCGGGCACGAGAAGGTCCATTTCGTGCAGAGGGAGAGTGAAGGGCAGCTCGACGCCCTCCCCCATCACGCCGATGACTTCATGGGGCCGTCCGTCCAGTCGGAGGGTTCTCCCGATGATGGCCGGATCCCCCCCGAAGCGAGTCTTCCAGAGGTTGTGGCCGAGGATGGCCACCCTGGGTCCGCCGAAGACGTCCTCCGACGGTTGGAAATCCCTCCCCAGGACCGGCCGGACACCAAGGGTCGAAAGAAAGCTCTGCGTGACCAGGCCTACCTGGAGGCTCATGGCCTCCAGGTCTCCGGACAGGTTCATCCGCCGGTTCGTCCAGATGGTGGACGATTCGAAATGGGAGGCGTTCGTCCGGTAGTCCAGGTAGTTCGCCACCGACAGATCGCTGGCCATCAACCCGAGCCTGGGCATTTCCTCGTGGATCATCACGAGCCGATCCGCGTCGGGAAACGGGACGACATCCAGCATGAGCCGCTTCATCAGGGAGAAGGCGGCCGTGTTCGCGCCGATGCCCAGTGCCAGTGTCAGCACGGCCGTGAGGGTGAAGCCGGGCGCACGCAGCAGATCACGGACCGCCATTCTCAGGTTCGAGCTCAGGGCAGACATCATGGCCTCCTGGAATCGGGCGTCATTCGTTCCTGAGGAGGGTGGAGGGTGCGAGGTCGCTCATCCCCGTCGCCCGCTTGCGGCGTTCTCCCGAGGAGACTCCGCGATAGACGAGCGGCAGCCCGACGTTCTCGAGGGCGGAGAGGTCGCCGATGAGGTTGAAGCTCTGAAAGATGAAACCGATCTCGCGATTCCGGATCCGCGCCCGCTCCGACAGCCTGAGTCCCGACGCAGGCCTGGAGTTGAGGACGTACGTCCCCGCGGTGGGCGTGTCGAGGAGTCCCAGGATGGAGAGGAGCGTCGACTTCCCGCAGCCCGAAGGGCCGCCGATGGAGACGAACTCGCCCTGACGGATCTCCAGGTGGATGTCGGAAAGGGCGTGGGTCTCGACTTCGTCCGTCGTGAAGACCTTCTCGAGCGCCTCGAGCTGGATGAGCGGTTCCGACATGGAAGCTCCTTCAGAGCGCAGTCCGTTCGTGGCGAGATACGAGGCTGGGGACCGGATCGTTACTTCGAGGCCCCGGTCGAGCCAACGCCAGTTCCGTGAAGGGGGCGGGGCGTGAAGAGCCGCTGTCTCTCGGGACATGAGCCTCCCCTTCCGTCCCGTGCGTGGGACGCGTCATCCCGGTTCCAGGAACGGCCTCCCGTCCGGACGCCGGATCCCGGACACGGCACGGCAGGTCCCGGCTCCGGGAACGGCACCCGACCAGAAGCCACCACCGTGCCTCCATTCCGTCTCCACCGCAGCCGACCGGCCTTGTTCGACCCCGAATCGTGTGGCGGCTCTCGATTCGGGGTGGCTCGAGCTCTCTGCGGGCGCCGCGCCGCACAGATCCGTAGACCGTTCTTTCCGCCTTTACGCGCCTGGACGCCGTTGCGCGAAGAGCCAGGTCTGCAACGTGGTTTCGCTGAAGAAGTCCGGCGGAACGCGATGATCGAGACCGACGTACTCGCGAAACCGAAGAGCGCGAGCGCCGGCGCGGCGGAGGGCCGAGTACATGGCCTGATCGGCCGCGATTGAATTCTCCATGTCGGAGGTCCCGTGTGCGATGAGGAGTGGCGAGGCCGCGAGAAGCGTTGCCATGGCGCGGGGAGGCGGAACGCCGGCGATGGGAACCGCTGCAGCGAACAGATCGGGCTTGCGGAGGAGCGCATGCCAGGCCGCCGACGCACCCATGGAGAACCCCACGACGTAGACGCGGCGCGGATCCACGGGATGCGTGCCGAGGAGCTCTGTGACTAAAGCCAACGCCGCGTCGAGCGCTGCTGTTCCAGCGGAGCTCGGGAGCGAGTCGCGTGCGTCGACGGCATAGACGGCAGTGCGCGTCGCGAAGTGCGGCACGACGACGAACGCGGGGAAGCGCTCTCGCAGTTCCGGCCGTGCCCAGGACCGCGCGAAGGGACCGAGTTGCGCGCGATTGTCATCGCCCATGGCGCCCGACCCGTGGAATACGAGAACGAGGGGGTACCTGACGCCGGGAGCGAGCGAGGCTGGCGCGTGGAGGCGATACGGGAGCGTGACTCCGCCGTTACGGAAGGTGCCGGCCGCAAAGACGTCGACCGAAACGGTCGTCGCGATGGCTGCGGTCGCTCGCGCCGCGGCGGCGCTGTTGGCTGGGGCAAGTCGCACGGTCTCGTGTGTCGGGTGCCCGGAAATGCAGCCCGCGAGCGACGCGATCACGGCGACAAGAACTGCGAATCCTGTTGTCATGCTCTTTCTTCCTGGCTGTCGATCTGTTCTCGCACCTGTGTGGACGACCGCTTCCTGCACCGGCTGGAGACGGACTGCTGGCCGGATCTGGACCTGACCTCAGTGTCCCACCGAACCCTGTACTGGAGCGAGGTCTGGCCGCTAGCGCGACCGGGCGAGCCGCAGACCGAGGTCGTCGCGGCCGCCCGGGTCGTAGTTGAAGCGCATCGCGGAGCGACAGGCCCGGCGTTCGTAGTGATTCGACCCGCCGCGCCAGGTGCGGGAGGTGCCGCTGGCCGGGCCGGTCGGGTCCATCTGGGGCGCCGGGGAGTAGTTACCGTACCAGTCCTCGCACCACTCCCAGACGTTTCCGTGGACGTCGTAGAGCCCGTACGGGTTCGGCTCCTTCCCCCCCACCGGATGCGTCCGCCCTCCCGAGTTCGCGCACCACCACATATGCGGCTCCGACTGCGCGCTCTGGCCGCAGAAGTCGTCCCCGTCCAGGGCGTCGCCGAAAGAGAACCGGGTCTGCGCGCCGCCGCGCGCCGCCCGCTCCCACTCGGCCTCCGTCGGGAGCCGGTACTTCCCGGCCCCCGGCTGCCCCGTCGCGGCGAGGTGCGCGTTCAGCATCTCGATGAAACCGCCAATGCCGCGAGCATCCGTCCACGAGACCGAATCCACCGGGCAGCCATCCCCGCAGGCCGCGTTGGCGCTCGGGTTCGTTCCCATCAGCGCCTTCCACTGCCCCTGCGTCACCTCGTACTTCCCGAGGTAGTAGTCCGACGTGAGCGTCACCTGGTGGAGGTCTTCCCCGACCTCGCGGCTCCTCTCGCTCACCGGCGACCCCATCTGGAACGTGCCTGCCGGCACCCTGACCATCACGAGCGGCACCCCGCCCGGCAGGGTCACGGTGACCTCGTTCCCCTCTTCGCCGCCTCCTTCGGTATCCGCCGTCGCGACGATCGCGAAGGGGTCGCCGGACGCGTTGTGGATCACCGACGCGAACGCGAGGACCGACTGGTCGCTCCGGAACTCCAGCCAGAGGTTGGCATCCGTCGTCCCAGCGCTTCCCGGGACGCTCGACAGCTCCACCTGTCGGAACCCGTTCGCGGCGATCGACTCGATCGTCAGAGTCCCGACGAGCGAGCCGTCTCCGCGCCGCAGGCTCGCCCGGACCGCCGTGCCCACCTCACCGGGGTTCATGAACACCACGTTCGTCCGGTATCCGCTTCCCGCCGTGGCGCTCAGCGCCAGCTGCCCCAGCGCCCCCGCCTTCAGCGCCTGCGAGGCCGCGACTCCCGGCAACCACAGCCCCGCCGTCGCACCGTTCCCGCAGGCGTTGACGTTGTTCACGCTCGACGACACGACGATCGGGCCGGACGACTGGAACCGGATCGGCCCGTAGGAGCCTGGCGGTCGCCCGAACAGCGTGAGCAGCACGTTGTCGAACGAAGCCTGGTTCCGGGCGGCGACGTCGAATGCGGCGGCGGCGTGGGTCTCCCCGTTCGACTGGTCGTAGAACGTTCCCGCGATCGTCACGGGCGCCGTTCCCAGGTTCAGTATCCGCACGTCCGAGTGGAACTCCGCCCCGTTCGCGCCACCGCTGTAGGCCGACGATGGCAGGATCCAGCGCCCTGCCTGACCTTCCGCCACGGAGGCCACGACTCCCTGGAGGGAGAGGAGGCCAGCGGCCAGGAGGGTCCCGAGCCGCGGAGCGCTTCCTCCGCCAGGCATTCCAATGCGCGGAGAGCCCGGTCTTCTGTTCGTCATCTCCATTTCCTTTCACTCTGAAGTCGGTTCATTGCGTCGACCGAAGCGCTTCCGCGGGATTCACGCTCGTCGCGCGCCGGATCGGGAAGAAGGCGGAGAGCACTCCCAGCGCCGCGAGCGCCGCCGCGGAGGCGAGGAGTGTGCCGGGGTCGGCCGCCTCGACTCCGAAGAGGACGCTGTCCAGCAGGCGAGTCGCGGCGAAGGCGCCCGCCAGGCCGACGCCGACGCCCCCGAGGATCGGCCAGAGGACCTGCCGGAGCAGGCGAGCGGCGACGTCCCCCGGCTGGGCCCCGAGAGCCATGTGGATGCCGATCTCCCGTGTGCGACGGCCGACGACGTACCGGACCATTCCCCAGACTCCCGCCGAAACGAGGGTGAGCGCGAGCAGGGCGAAGAGGCTCAGCAGGAGCGCGCGGAAACGGGGAAGGCGCAGGGTGGCGTCCACGCGGCGCTTCATGGTCGTGATCTCCGGGATCGGCACGTTCGAATCGAAGGACCAGACGGCCTGCCGCAGGATTCCCGTCAGCGCCGCCGGATCGTCCCCGGTCTTGACGGCCAGATAGGTGCGACGGGCAACGCCTCCCAGGGCAGCCGGGAGATAGGCCTCCCCCGCCGGGCCCTCGTCCAGGCCGTACTGCCGGATGCCGTTCACGACGCCCACCACGCTGTACCAGGGCGCCTCGGGCCCGTCGTCCATCCGGATCCGCCGGCCGAGCGCGTTCTCCCCGGGCCAGATCTGCTCCGCCAGCTCCTTGCTGAGAACGACGACACGCGCCGCCTCGCCATCCGTTCGCGTCAGCAGGCGGCCCGACAGGAGCCGGATTCCCATGGTGCGGAAGTAGTCCTCTCCTACGCGGTGGGCGGCGCCCTCGAACACCCGGGCGTTCTCGAAGGTGCGGATCGGCGGAGACCATTTGTTGAAGCCCATCGGCGGATCCTCCACGTAGGACGCGGAGGCGACCCCGGGAAGAGCCGCGAGCCTTTCGCGGAGCGAGTCGAGAAATGCGATGCGGGGCGGCCCCTCGCCATAGCTCGGAGGGAGGCTCACCTGCATCAGGATCACGTTGTCCGGGTCGATGCCGGGGTCCATCTCCTCGAGCCGCAG
>CALBDV010000499.1 GCA_937927565.1 uncultured Holophagales bacterium | reverse complement strand
TACCGCTACCTCCTCGCCCAGGGGCAGACCGGCCTTTCCGTCGCCTTCGACCTCCCGACCCAGATCGGCTTCGACTCCGACCACGCGCTCGCCCGCGGGGAGGTGGGGCGCGTCGGCGTCGCCATCGACTCGATCGAGGACATGGAGACGCTCCTCGACGGCATCCCGCTCGACGAGGTGTCGATCTCGATGACGATCAACTCCACGGCGTCGATCCTCCTCGGCTTCCTCCTCGCCGTCGCGCGCCGCCGCGGCACGTCCTGGAAAGGGCTCACGGGGACGATCCAGAACGACATCCTGAAGGAGTACGCCGCGCGCGGGACCTACGCCTTCCCGCCGAAGCCGTCGATGCGCCTCATCACCGACATCTTCGGCTTCTGCGCCGAGAACGTGCCGCGCTGGAACACGATCTCCATCTCGGGGTACCACATCCGCGAGGCGGGCTCGACCGCGGTGCAGGAGGTCGCCTTCACTCTCGCCGACGGCGTGGAGTACCTCTCGGCCGCGGTGAAGGCCGGCCTCGATGCGAAGGCGATCGCGCCGCGCCTCACCTTCTTCTTCAACGTCCACAACGACTTCCTCGAGGAAATCGCCAAGTTCCGCGCGGCCCGCACGCTCTGGGCTCGCCTCCTGAAGGACCGCTTCGGAATCGACGACCCGCGGGCACAGGCCCTCCGGTTCCACGCGCAGACCGCGGGCTCGACGCTCACCGCCCAGCAGCCCGACGTGAACGTCGTCCGCGTCGCCATCCAGGCGCTCGCGGCGGTTCTCGGGGGGACGCAGTCTCTCCACACGAACTCGCGCGACGAGGCGCTCGCGCTGCCGACGGCCGACGCGGCCCGCCTCGCGCTCCGGACCCAGCAGGTCATCGCCTACGAGACGGGCGTCGCGCGCGTGGCCGACCCGTTCGGCGGCTCCTGGGCCGTCGAGGCGATGACGGCCGAGATCGTCGATCGCGCATCGGCGCTGATCTCCCGGATCGACGAGATGGGAGGCGCCCTTGCCGCCATCGAGGCGGGGTACTTCCAGCGCGAGATCCAGGAAGCGGCCTACCAGGCGCAGAAGGCGATCGAGTCGAACGAGGCCGTCGTCGTCGGCGTGAACGAGTTCACCCTCCCGGAGGAGACCCGGATCCCGACGATGACGATCGACCCGCAGGTCGAGCCCGAGCAGGTCGCCCGTCTCGCCGCGTTCCGGGCCCGGCGCGACGGGGCGAAGGCGGACCGCCTCCGGGCGGAGCTCGTTTCGGCGGCGAAGGAGGGGCGGAACCTGATGCCCCCGATCGTCGAGGCGGTCGACGGAAACGTCACGCTCGGCGAGATCGTCGAATCGCTTCGGACGGTCTTCGGCGACCACCGGGACACCGTCGGGCTCTGAGGCCGGGTTCGATGCGCCCGGACGTTCCGACGGGGCGTCCGGGCGCTCCCCCCAGGTCCGGAAACCGGTCGTCCCGAGACCTTCATGCCGGGCAAAACTGCTGCCAGAAACGACCCCTGCCTGTGTAATTCGTTTCGGACCGCCCGGAATGCGGCTTTACGCCATCCTCACAGCTTTCGAAATGTGTCAAGTCTTTACTGGTCAATAATTTGACCGGAGTGCACTTTCCGGAGTGCATTCCGTATGGAGTCCGCTCGTGATGCGGCTTCGCGAGGATTTCGACAGGCGAATCCACAGGCTTCTGCACAGCGCTGCTGGGAAAGGCGGTAAGCCACGCGGATGGAACGCCTTCTGCTTCGTTCAGGGCTCTTCCTCGGGGAACGGGAGGTTCCCATCCACTTCCGGAACGCCCGGGTCGAAGCAGCGACGGCATCGCGCCTCGTAGAGCCCGGCCGCCCCGACGACGACCCGTTCCGTCGACGCGACGAGCCTCTGCGTCCGGCTTGCCGGGCCCCCGCAGAGGACACAGATGGCCCGCGTCTTGACGACCTCTTCGGCAAGGGCCATCAGGGTCGGCATCGGATCAAAGGGGCGTCCCAGATAGTCCTGGTCGAGGCCGGCGACGACGACTCTCTTGCCGAGATCCGCGAGGCGGCTGGCGACCTCGACGATTCCCGCGTCGAAAAACTGCGCCTCGTCGATCCCGACGACCTCGGTCCGGTCGTCCGTCCTTGCGAGGACCTCGGCCGACGTCGCCACGGCGAGGGCCGTCAGCCGCATCCCGGTGTGGGAGACGACCTCCACCTCGGAGTACCGGTCGTCGAGCTTCGGCTTGAAGACCTGGACGCGTCGGCGGGCGATCTTCGCGCGGGTGACGCGGCGGATCAGCTCCTCCGACTTCCCCGAGAACATCGACCCGCAGATCACCTCGATCGAGCCGCTGCCGGGAAGCGTCATCGTCCCCTCCTCCCGGGCGTCGTCCGGGCTTTCCGAAGCTGGATTTTCGGCTCTTTCGGGCTCTTCGGCGGCGAGGCGGACCGAACGGGCCGGGCCGAAGCTCGGGCCGGTGCGGGCGCCGGGGACCCTACCCCGGTCTTCGGGCAGAGATCGGCGAGCAGGCAGGAGCCGCAGCGGGGCGAGCGCGAGGCACAGACGCGCCGGCCGTGGAGGATCAGGGCGTGGCTGGCGAAGACCCAGTCCCGGCGCGGCAGCAGGGCGTTCAGGTCGTTCTCGACCTTCACGGGGTCGGCGTGGCACGACCAGCCAAGCCGGCGCGCCAGTCGGCCGACGTGCGTGTCGACGACGACGCCGTCGGGCGAACCAAAGGCGTTTCCGAGGACGACGTTCGCGGTCTTCCGGCCCACCCCGGGAAGTGCGTGAAGCGCTTCCATCGTCCTCGGGACGAGCCCGCCGTGAGTCTCGACGATCGCCCTGCAGGCGCCCCGGATCGATTTCGCCTTGGCGTTGAAGAAGCCGGTGGATCGGATCAGCTCTTCCAGCTCGCCACCCGCCGCGGCCATGGCGGCGGGGTTCGGGAAGCGGCGGAAGAGCGCCGGAGTGACGCCGTTCACGCGCGAGTCGGTGCACTGCGCGGAGAGGATCGTCGAGATGAGGAGCTGAAACGCGTCGGCATGGTCGAGCGAGCAGTCGGCCCCGGGGTAGGCCTCGTGCAGGCGGGCGAGGACGTCGGCGGCGGGCGCGGGACGCGCCTTCGGGCGGGAGGGCATGGCGCGCGGAGGATACCGCCGCGAGGAGGTCGAGGGCGTCTTGATTCCGGTCCGGCGCGATGGAAGACTGCGCCGCGCGTGACATCTCTGCGATTCCCCGCCTTCCTCCTCTGTCTCGTCCTCGCCGTCCCGGCCGCCGCCGATCGCGTCGTGCTGACCGTCCTCCAGACGTCGGACCTCCACGCGAACCTCCTGCCCTGGGACTACGCGCGCGGCGTGGAAGGCGCCTGGGGGCTCGCCCGCGCGGCGACGCGGATTCGCCAGATCCGAGAGGAAACGCCGAACGTCCTCCTCCTCGACGCCGGGGATACGATCCAGGGCGCGCCGACGGGCTGGCTGGAGGCACGCCGCCCCTCCGGCAGTCCTCACTTCATCGCCACTGCGATGAACGCCCTCGGCTACGATGCCATGGCCGTGGGGAACCACGAGTTCAACTTCGGGCTGGACGTCCTGCGCCGCGCCCAGAAGGACTCCTCTTTCCCGTGGCTCTCGGCGAACACGCGGAACACCGTCGACGGCAGCGCCGCTTTCCCGGAGTTCGTCGTCAAGGAGCTCGGCGGCGTCCGCGTCGGCGTGCTGGGTCTGACGACGCCGAACATTCCCGGCTGGGAGCCCGCCCAGAACCGGCCCGGACTCAGGTGGGAGGACCCGGTCGAGACGGCGAAGCGCCTCGTTCCCTTCCTCCGGAAAGCAAAGGGCTGCGACGTGGTCGTCGTCCTGTTCCACAGCGGCCTCGAGGCCGACCACGAGACGGGCGAGCCGAACGGGACCGGGCACGAGAACCGGGTCGTCTCCCTCGCGCGGGAGGTGTCGGGTATCGACCTGATCCTGACGGGCCACACCCACAGGAAGCTCTCGATGGCCCGCGTCCACGGCGTGCCGGTGATGCAACCGGGACGCTGGGGCGAGGTGCTCGCCCGCGTCGACCTCGTCGTCGAGCGCGCGAAGGGCAAGGCGGCCGTCGTCGAGGCGACGGGTGCCCTCCTTCCTTCCGACGCCTCCGTCGCGATCGACCCCGAGATCGCCGCGATCGCGAAAGAGCCGCACGAGCGGGCGCTCGCCTACCTGAACGAGCCGCTCGCGACCGCGTCCGGGCCGTTTCCGGGCAGGCGCGCGCGCCTCGAGGACACGGCGCTCCTCGACCTGGTCAACGAGACCCAGCTCGCCGTGACGGGCGCGGAGCTCTCTCTGACCTCTCTCCTTCCGTTCCGTTTCGACGGATGGGAGGCGGGGCCCGTCACGGTGAGGCAGGTCTACGCCCTCTACCCCTACGAGAACCAGCTCGTCGTCGTCGAGGTCGACGGGGCCCGGCTGAAATCGGTCCTGGAGCAGGCGGCCAGCTACTACGGGACGACGGAGTGGCGGGACGGTCAGCTCGTCGTAACGCCTCGGGCCGGGATGACGCCCTACAACTTCGACGTCCTGCAGGGGGCGTCCTACCGAATCGACCCGGCGGCCCCGGTGGGTAACCGGGTCAGGGAGCTTCGGTTCAAGGGACGGGACGTCAGGGAGAGCGACCTCTTCAGCCTTGCCGTGAACAGCTACCGGGCCCAGGGCTCGGGAGGCTACACGGCGCTGAAGGGGACGAAGGTGCTTCGGACCTACAACGACGAGGTCCGCGAGCTCCTCGTCGAGAGGCTGAGGAAGGCCGGGACGATCCAGCCGGTGACCGACCGGAACTGGGTCCTGGCGCCGGAGACGATCTGGGCCCCGGTCCCTCTTCCGGTCCCCGCGCCGGTCCCGGCCGCTCCCGCAGCGTCTCGATAGGCTGCTCCGGCCAGCGAGCCTCTTCTCGGGCGCGTGAAAAGCCCCCTCCGGAAGAAGGGGGCCGTGCGGCGGTCTCGCGTTCCTGCGGAGTGAACGCTCAGCTCGAAGGGACGATGTAAGGGACGACGGCGTCGGCGTCCCCGGTCTTCTTGTCCTGTCTCACGAGCGTCGCGAAAACGGGCTGCGAACCTGTGGTCGGAGCCACCTCGAGGCGCCCGACCGGAGCGCCGAATCCCGCCACGCTGTAGAAAGCGGAAGGGACCCGCACCACCTGCTTCGGGCCGATGGCCAGGGTGAGGGGTGTTCCGGCAGCGGTCCCTCCGGCATCGAAGGCCTTGACGGTCACCTCCGCCGGCCCGTCCGTCGGGTTGGTCACCTGGAGCTCGGACTCCATGACGTCCCAGCCCGCGTCCGAGGCCTGGATGAAGACCCCCCGCGAGCCCGGGAAGGCCTCGGCATCGCCGAGGAGGGCGGGCAGGCCGTAGCCGTGCCGGCCACCGCCGGCGTCCTCGGCCGTGATCCGCGCGAAAGCGAAGACCGGCGGATCGGAGGAGATGTCCAGGCTCCCCGCCACGCCCACGAGGCCGAACGTCTCTTTCACCACGTCGGTCAGGGTGACGACCTTGCCGGCCGGGACGGTGAACGTCACGCTGGGAGCCGGCGACGCCGGCGGGCTCGCCGAGGCGAGGTGCGCCACGCGGAAGCTGATCGAGACCGAGGAGTCGGCCGCGGCCCCGTTGAAGAGCTGCAGGTCCGTGCGGGAGCTCGGGCCGAGCGGCCCTCCGCCCCGTTCGACGCCCAGGATCCACTGGAACTGCGCGGTGCTCCTCGGGCCGAAGAACGGCAGGTCGACCGGGTCGCCCGAGACCGAATCGATGGCGGTCCCGAAGGGAAGGACCCGTCCCGTCGTCACGGAGAAGACGACGCGTGCGGACGGGGAGGGCGGTATGCCGAAGGCGTCGAAGATCGTGGAGGCCTGCACCTGGTAGCCGGCGGGCCAGTCGTAGGCGAACGGGCCTCCGACGAGCGCTCCGGAAGCGTCGACGATCGAGACGGTGCCCGTCCCTCCCTCGACGATGAAGAGCCCGGCGTTGGTGCGCTGGCTTCCGGCGTCGTGCGGCGTCAGGAGGACCCCGGTCTCACCCGTGCCGATTCCCTGTCCGCCCTTGACGAAGTTCCGGGCGAATCCATAGGTCCCGCCGTCCTCGCGGGTCCGGTAGACGCGGATCCAGGAGTAGAAGTCCGCGAACTTCGTCGCGGTGGCGCCGGTGGTGTACCGGAGGGCGCCCGCAGTGTCCGTGCCGCCCATGTCGGTCCCGATCGGGTCGTCCTGGGAGACGAGCTTTCCCGGACCGACCGTGAGGGTCGTCGTGGGTGAGAGGCCGACGATCCAGTCGGACGGCAGGAGCCGGACGTTCACGGTTGCGTCGACGGTGGCACCTGCCGTGTCGGCCGTTCCGCGGTTCCAGGCAACCGTCTGCGTCGCCCAGCGACTGCCGTTCCTCCCGCCGATGGAGGCCGCGGCCGGGAAGATCTGGTCGTCCACCGTGACGGGCAGAGGCGGCAGGACCTCGGTGATCTGGCCGGGGCCGCCGACGAGGAAGCGCTTCCGGGTCTCGTCGACGACGAGCGCGTAGGCCGCTCCTTCGATCGCCGGATAACGGGCGAGGCCGACGGCACCTGTTCCCTCGATGGTCCTGGGACTGCCGGCGTTGACGTCGAGCTCGGTCGCCACGAGGGTGGAGCTCACCGGCGTCACGGTCGCGGTCGTGCTCGTCAGGGTGATCTCGGTCGCCTCGAGCGTCTTCGTCTCGGCCGGCACTCTGCCTCGCGGGTCGAAGACCCCGACCTCGCCTCCCTGCTGTTCGGTGTAGGCGATCCGGTCCTTGTAGACCTTCATGTCGAAGGGCAGGACGAAAACCCCGACGTCGAACGTCTTCAGCTCGGCGGTCGCCGGGTCGAAGCGCGCCAGCTGCGAGGCGCTGTAGAGGGAGATCCAGATTGCGCCATCGGGGCCGCGGATGATCTTCGACGGCTGGGAAAAGGCGTCGGGAAGTGCCCACCGGGTGACCGTGGCGCCATCCGGCGCGTATCGCAGCAGGTTGCCGCGGAGGAAGTCCGCGCTCCAGATCGAGCCGTCGGCGTCGAGGAACGGGTAGGTGAGGCTCGAGATCGGCTTCTCTGTGTCGGTCGAGCGCCAGTAGACGAAGACCCCGGTCGCCGGGTCGAAATTCGTGAGGACCCCGTTGGTTTCCGGAAGCCAGAGGGTTCCGTTGGCGCTCTTCACGAACGCGGTCGGCCGGCGCGCCGCGTCTGCCCACTCGGTGAGCCTGGCCGTGGCGGGGTCGAAGCGGGAGATCTTGAAGCCTCCGAGCTGGGCGACCCAGAGAGTCCCGTCAGATTCCTTCAGGAGGTGGCTGGGCGCGGCATCGCGCGGCATCGCCCACTTCTTCACCTTCTTCTCGTCCGCGGAGATCCGCGCGAGGACGTTCTCGCTCGCCGACGCAGTCCAGATGGTGCCGTCGGCCTCGAGAATCATGTTGGAGGCGTCGTAGCGGCCACCGTTCGGGATGCCGATGCTCGCGACCGAGGCCGCGGCCGACGTCACCGGTTCGGGCGTCGGGGTGGGCGTGGGCGTCGGCGTCTCGGTGGGCGTCGGGGTGGGCGTCTGGGCCAGGAGCATCCCCGGAAACGTGACCAGGGCTACGGCGAGCGCGGCAAACCGGAAGAATCGTGTCACGCGGCGCATTCTAACGGCAGGGATGCACGAACCGTTCCGCCGTTCCGACGGGCCTATGATGGCCTCGATGGCGCCCGAGACGACCGTCCGGGAACGGCTCGCCGCCCTTACGGCGAAGGGTTCGCTGGTTCGCGAGGAGGGAACGAGACTCCGCTGCCTCGCGTGCGGGCATCGCTGTCTTCTCGGCGAAGGGAAGGAAGGGGTCTGCCGCGTCCGTTTCGTTCGGGACGGCGAGCTGCGGGTTCCCTGGGGATACGTCTCCTCGATCGCCGTCGACCCGATCGAGAAGAAGCCCTTCTTTCACGTCCTCCCGGGGGCGACCGCGCTCTCCTTCGGGATGCTCGGGTGCGA
>CALBDV010000498.1 GCA_937927565.1 uncultured Holophagales bacterium | reverse complement strand
CGCGCATCGCCTCCTCGACGGGGCCCTTCGAGGAGCCCCAGCAGACGATGCCGACATCGGCCTTCTCGGGACCGAGGTGGACGAAGAGCGGGTACTTCTCTTCCACGAAGTCGAGCTTCTTGAACCTCTTCCGGCTCATCTTCTCGTGCATGACGTGCGAGGAGGCGGGGCGCGCCGTCTCGTCGTGCTCGAGGCCGTTCGTCTGGTACATCCCGCCCCTGGTTCCGGGGACGCTCATCGGTGAGACGCCCGTCGGGGTCTGGGCGTAGCGCTTGTAGTCGGCGAGCTCCTCTTCGGTCGGAGTCCGGCGGTCGATGACCTCGTGGACGAGGTTCGCCTTCTCGATCGTCCGCCGGCTCTGCCCGACCGCCTGGTCGGAGAGGACGATGACCGGGAGCTGCGTCTCCTCGGCGATGTTGAAGGCGTCGACGGTGGCGTGGAAGCAGTCCTCCACGTCCGTCGGCGCGAGGACGATGCGCGGCGCGTCGCCGTGCGAGCCGAAGACGGCCATGTAGAGGTCCGACTGCTCCGACTTGGTCGGCAGGCCGGTCGAGGGGCCGCCGCGCTGGACGTCGAGGATGACCGTCGGGACCTCGGCCATCGAAGCGAGACCGAGCATCTCGGCCATGAGGGAGAGGCCGGGCCCCGACGTCGACGTCATGGACTTCACGCCGGCGAAGGAGCCGCCGATGATGGCGCCCAGGGCCGAAAGCTCGTCCTCGGTCTGGACGATCCGGCCGCCGGCGCGGGGCAGCCACTCCGAGAGGAAGTGGAGAACCTCGGAAGACGGCGTGATCGGATAGCCGGCGAAGAAGCGGCAGCCGGCGTGGAGGGCCGCGACGGCGCAGGCCTCGTTGCCCGTCATGACGAGCTTGGGCGCGGTGACGGTGTATTCGAGCCTGCGGGCCGAGACGTCGATCCCGAGGGACTGCGCGAACTCGCGCCCGGCGATGAACCCCTTCAGGTTCGCCTCGAGGACCCCGGCCTTCTTCTTCCCGAACTTGAACTCGACGGCCTTTCGTACCGACTCCGGCGGAATGCCGAAGAGCTCGGCGAGGATGCCGAGGGTGACGATGTTCTTGGCCGCCTTCGTCCCGGTCGCCTTCGTGGCGAGCTCGATGAGGGGCACCGGGATCCAGGTCGCGTTCGTCGCGGTCGGGATCTTCACCTCGGTCCGCGGAGTCGGGTCGGCAGCCTCGTAGAGGATCACCGCATCGGCCTTCGGCACGACCTCGCCCTTGAACCGGTCGAAGTCGGCCCAGTTGAAGACGACGAGGACGTCCACGGCGTCGCCCTGCGCGGAGATCGGCTCGGCCGACATCCGGAGGGTGCACGAAGACTCGCCGCCGCGAATCTGCGGCCCGTAGGCCTCCACTTTGATGACGTTCAGGCCGTCGCGGGCGCCAGCCTGGGCCATCATTTCGCCCATCGTCACGACGCCGTCGCCGCCCGATCCGATCATCGCGAGCGTGAGGTCTCTGGTAGGCATCTCGGAACCCTCCACGGGCCGCCTCGCGGCCCCCAAAAACAGTCGCCGGAGTCTCTTCCAGCCGCGCGCCGAGATCCATGATGCCGTTGCATCAGGGACTCCCGGGCGAGGCGCATTACTATACTCTCGACGACTCCATGAGCTCTCCCCTGGGGCGTGCCTTCCTGGCCTTCCGTCCCGCCTCGGCCCGGAGCCCCGGGCCGCTCGATGGGTTCGTCGACTCCCTGGTACAGAAGCTCGAAAACTGCCGTGTCGGCCTCACCGACGAAACGCTCGCACACGGGGCCGTCGGCGTCGAGGCCTGGGCGACGGCGCTCTACGAAGAGGAGAGCGCGCGCCTGCGCGACACCATCCGTCTCGAGGAGCCGCACCTGACCCGGGAGGCGCGCGAGGAGCTCTTCCGGAAGGTGGACGACCTCGTCCGCAAAGTCGTCGTCCCGGGCTGGGTCCGTCTCGCCGGGAGCTTCACGCCCCGCGAGAGGAACGGATTCTACGGTCTTGCCGAGCCGCTCCACGGTGTGGAGCGGGCCTGCTGGGCCGTCCTCGGAATGGGCCTCGGGTTCTTCGTCGTCTGGGCTCCGTTCATACCGGTCTGGTCGAAGGAGTGGGTCCTTCCGTTCACCGTCGGGGGGCTCGTCTTCCCGGAGCTCCGGCGCTGGTTCTCGTTCCGCCGCTACGAAGGCGACCTGAACCAGCTCGTGACGAGGGCCGACCGCGAGATCGCGCGCGTCGACCTCGCCTATCTGACCGAAACGACGTCCGTCGCCGAGCGCGAGGCACGAGACGACGAGGAGGCCCGCACGAAGGCGCGGCTCCGGGCCGCCGAAGGCGCGGCCGAAAGGGAAGGGTGACGCCATGGTCACGGTCGCGGGTACGGAGGGGGCCCTCCGGAGACTCCTCGGATCGATCCGGCGCCTCGGCCTCCTCACGGGGCTGACGGTCGTCGGCGTCCTCTTCTTCTACGGGGCCTGCACGGCCCGCGTGAGCCCGAACGAGTGGGGCGTGGAGCAGGTGCGGTTCGGGTTCAAGATAGGCATCAAGGAGCGGGCTTTCACTCCAGGACTCTACTTCGTCCCGCTCGGGACGACGATGCACGAGTTCCCCCGCGAGATCCACGTCCTGGAGGCGTCGTTCGACCGGACCGAATCGCTCGGGAAGGCGAAAACCGAGGACGTTCGTGATGGGGTCGAGAGGTACTTCCAGCGCCGCGACAAGCTCCTCGGCCGGGCGACCCACCGGGTCATCGACGCGTTCAACGTCCAGACCTCGGATGGCTATGCCGTCATCTGTGACGTCACGCTGCTCTACTCGATCTCCGACCCGGTCCGTATCGCGAAGGACTTCGGCTGGGGCTCGCTCTACGTCGACAGCTTCGCCGTGAACACGTTCCGCAACGGCGTCCTCCAGACGATCGGAAAGATGAACGCCGAGACGTTCTACAACGAGGAGCTGCGGATCGCGGCGGTCAAGGACGCCGAGACGTTCCTGAGGGCACGGTTCGCGGAGCGGGGCTTCAAGGTGGAGACGCTCCTGCTGCGGAACTACGTCTACGCCGAGAACTACGAGAGGTCTCTCCAGGAGAAGAAGGTCGCCGTCCAGACGACGGAGAAGAACCGGAAGGAAGCGCTCGTCAACGAGGAGCACGCCAAGCTGGAGCAGATCCAGTCGAAGGGCAACGCCGCCATCACGATCGCCGAGTCGGCGGTGAACGCCGAGATCGCGAAGATCCGCGCGGAGGCCGAGCTCTACGCCTCGCAGACGCGGGCGAAGGCCGACAAGGAGGTCAACGTGGCGCAGGCGGAAGCCAAGCGCCTGAAGGCCGACGCCCTGAACAGCTCGGGCGGGCGCTATGTCGTCGCGCTCGAGACGGCGAGGATGTTCGAGAACATCGAGGGGGCCGTCATGACCCCCGAGCAGTACATCTCCTTCATCCGGAACGCCTGGGCCGTCATCGGCGTCAGCCCCGGGTCGGCCGCCGTGCCGGCCGCAGCGCCGGCGGGGGTGAAGAAGTGAGGCGCCTCGCGGCGGCCGCGCTGGCGGCCCTGGCTTCCGCCTCCCTCGTCGGCTGCCGACCGACGAATTCCACCGAGGTCGGGGTGAGGACGAGCCTCTTCGGAATTCTCGAGAAGCGGGGTGTCCAGGAGGTCTACGCCCCGGGCGGCGTCTACATGGTCCTGCCGGTCGTCAACTCCTGGACGACGCTGTCGGTCGCCCAGCAGAACCTCCTGATGAACGCGAACCCCGCGGAAGGGGACCGCCCGATTCCCGACGACATCACGTTCAAGACGAAGGACGGCAACAACGTCCACATCGACGTCAACGTCATGTGGCGGATCGATTCGAAGAAGGCGGGCTTTCTCATCACGAGCGTCGGGCAGACGGTCGAGGAGATCCGGGAGCGGATCGTGAGGCCGGTCTCGCGGTCGGTGATCCGCGACATCTTCAACGAGATCACCTCCGAGGAGTACTACCAGGTCGCCATCAAGAACGCGATGGCCGAGAAGACGAGGACGGCCCTCGTGGCGTCCCTGTCGCCGTACGGGATCCTCATCGACTCCCTCCAGGTGCAGCAGCACCGCTTCGACCCGGCCTACCAGGCGGCGATCAACGCGCAGAAACAGGCCGAGGCCGACCAGCAGAAGCTCGTGGAGCAGCAGAAGTCGATGGAGGTCCAGAAGCGCTCCGAGCTGGAGGGCCGGCGCGCCGGCTGGAACAAGCTGCTCGAGGACGCCCGGGGCGAGGCGGGGCGCCTCCGGAACGAGGCCGACGGCTACTTCCAGACGAAGACGAATCAGGCCAGGGCGGTCGTGGCCGTCGCCCAGGCGGAGGCGGAGGGAATCCGCAAGGAGGCCGAAGCCCTCGGGAAGATGGGGGGCGATGCCTACGTGAAGATGCAGGTCGCCCGGCAGTTCGCGCAGAAGAAGATCCTCATCGTCCCGGGCTCGAACGTGTCGACGATGAACGTGAACGAGATGGTCGACTTCCTCGTGGGGCGGGCCGCGAGGCCGGTACCGGGCAACGCCGCACCGGCGCCGGAGCTGGCTCCGGCCCCCCAGGAACCGGAGAAGAGGTAGCGAGAGGGGAGCCGGGAGGGCCGGCGGCGGGGGAGCGGGAGGAAGTACCATTGGGGGGCATGAAGACGCACCCCTTCCACCCGTCGTCCCTCGCCGTATTCTTCCTCGCGGCGTCCTTGCCCCTCGGCTGCAGCAAGCCGGCGGCCCCCGCCGCGGAAGCGCCGTCGGCCAAGCCCGAGGTCGCCCTCGCCGGAGCCCACGACAGCGCGCCGGCCGCAATGGGGTCGAACGCAGACGTCACCTCCGTCACCGGCACGATCCTCGAGACGATGGACGCGGCGGGCTACACCTACCTGAAGCTGAAGACGGCCGAAGGAGAGACCTGGGCTGCCGTCAACGAGTCGAAGGTCGAGAAGGGCCAGACGGTCACCGTCCTGAACCCGATGCCGATGAACGGTTTCGAGAGCAAGACGCTGAACCGGACGTTCGACGTGATCCTGTTCGGGTCGCTCGCGCCCGGCGCGGGCTCCGCCGCGCCGGCGGATGCGTCCACGGCGCCGTCCATGCCCCCGGGGATGGGCGGTGACGCATCGGCGGTCCCGGCCTCGATGGCCGCCCAGCACGCCGCCGCGGCGAGCGGACCGGACGTGACCGAGAAGATCTCCGTTGCGAAGGCCGAAGGCGCCGACGGGCGGACGGTTGCCGAGGTCGTCGCCCAGCGCGCCACGCTGAAGGGGAAGACCGTCGCCATCCGGGGCAAGGTGGTCAAGTTCAACGCCGGGATCATGGGGAAGAACTGGATCCACCTCCGGGACGGCTCCGGGACGCCCGAAGGAAAGGACCACGACGTCACGGTCACGACGAACGACACAGTCGCCAAGGGCGACGTCGTCCTCGTGAAGGGAACAGTCGCCGTCGACCGGGATTTCGGCTCGGGCTACACCTACGCGCTCGTCGTCGAGGACGCGAAGGTCACGAAGTAGGGCCGTCGTCCCGTCCCTCCGCTTTCCCGAGCCAGTGCGGGGCGGGAAGGCGGAGGCCGAGCCGGACGGAGGCCATCCGGAGGAGGACGACCGTCGCGAAGCCCGCGGCGTCTGCGTAGGCCTGCGAGATCTCGAGCCACGGCCCCGCCAGGACCACGAGGCAGCCGAGGAACGACGCCGCGGCGTAGAGCGGGCCGGGCCGGAAGATGGCGGGTATCTCGCGGATGAGAACGTCGCGCAGGACGCCGCCGAACGTCCCGGTAATGACCCCCATCAGCGACGCGGGAAGAGGCGGAAGGCCCGCTTCGAGGGCGTACCTCACGCCCGTCAGGCTGAAGAGGGCGAGGCCGAGGGCGTCGATGAACACGGCCCTGTTGTCGAGCGCACCCGCGAGCGCGAAGGCGCGGCGGTTGTAGACGAAGGCGAGACAGAGGAGAAGGGTCAGGAAGACGTACCCCTCGTTCGCGACCCAGAAGAGGGGCCGCCTCTCGAGGACGAGGTCCCTGAGAGTCCCGCCGCCGAACGCGGTGACCAGGGCGAGGGTGAACGTCCCGATCAGGTCCATCCGGGCTCGCGCCGCCGTGATCATTCCCGAGATCGTTGCGACGACGACCGCGGCCGCCTCGACGGCGGTCGTCAGCTGTGGAAGAGCGGGCTTCACGGCTGGGGGAGTGTAGCGGGGGGCACGGGCGGCCGAGCGACCGGCTTCAGGCGCGCGAGCGGCACGAGGTAAAGGGCGAAGACCACGCCCGTCGCGGCCAGGGCGCCCCGCAGACCGACAGCCTCCACGAGGGCGCTGCCGGCGAGGGGGCCGACCATCATGCCGAC
>CALBDV010000497.1 GCA_937927565.1 uncultured Holophagales bacterium | reverse complement strand
TGCGGGAAGAAGTCGAGGATGAGCCGCGTCTTGACGCCCATCTCCTCGCACAGCAGGAAGATGTCCTCGAGCGTCTCGATGTCGCCCCGGTCGACGGCGAGGATCACCTCGTCCACCGGCAGCGAGGTGAGGATCGTCGGGAAGTCCTCGAGCGATCCGAGGACCGGGAGACCTCCCGCCGTCGTTCCCGCCTCCGACGACGCGGGGCGCTCCCTCACGAGGCCGAGGAGCCTGAGTCCCCACCAGGGGTGGTCGTGGATGAGGCGGGCCATCGAGCGGGCGCGCGGCGTGTCGCCGACGAGGACGACCGTCCGGTAGTTGTAGCCGCGCATCCGGACCTTCCGCGCGACGATGCGCACGGCGAGCCGCTCGACGATGAGGAACAGGGTGTTGAAGATGGCGAACAGCGGCAGGAACGGCCGCGAGATGAAGTCGAGCCGCAGGCCGTAGACGAGGATCGTCAGGAGGACCGTCCCCCCGAGGACGATCTTGCCGATGAGGAGCGTCTCGTCCTTGAGCCCCGACGTCCTGCGGCTCCGGTAGGCACCCGAGAGGAAGAGGAGGCCGGTCCAGATGACGACGATCGGCCCGACCAGGACGAGGTAGAGCGTGAACGGATAGAGCGCCGTCAGCCGCTCCGGGAAGAATCGGGGAAGGATTTCGCTTCGGACCAGATAGGCCGCGGCGAGGGCGGCGAGCGTCGACGCGAGGTCGGCGGCATAGAGCGAGGCGGCGACGGCCCGGGCCTGCTGCTTCAGCATTCCTTCCCCGATGGTAGCCCGCCCGGCCCGGGTCCGCTCGCTGGCGGCGCGCCGAGGAGCGTCTCGTAGGCGGTCGTGACGTCGTCCCAGCGGTAACGCTCCCGCGCCCTCCGAAGCGCCGATGCCCCGAGAGCCTCCCGGCGGGCGGCGTCCGGCAGCAGGGTGTTGAGGAGACGGGTCAGGGTCGCGGGGTCGCGGGCGTCCCACCAGAGGGCGGCGTCGCCGGCAACCTCCCGGTTCTCGGGCGTGTCGTGGACGAGGACCGGCCTGCCGAACCCCATGGCCTCGATGAGGGCGGGGTGCGTCCCGCCGACCTCGGTCGCGTGGACGTAGGCCGACGCGAGGGCGACGAGCGCGCGGTAGCCGTCGCCGTAGATCGCCCCCGGAAGGACGACGCGCGGGTCCCTGGCGGCTTCTTCCCTGAGGCGGGTGATGAACGTCTCGGCGTAGGGAGCCGCGCCGACGAGGACGAGCCGCTGGGGGCCGGGAACGTCGCGAAACGCCCGCACCACGGCATCGGGGTTGTTCTCGGGCTCGAAGCGCGAGACGTAGAGGACATAGCTCCCGCTCTCGAGACCGAGCCGGTCCAGGATCGAGAGGTCCCTGGGCAGCGGGAGGTCCGAGCCGTAGGGAACGTAGGCCGACTCCCGGCCGTAGCGTTCGAGGTAGTAGCGGCGGATCTCCTTCGCGTCGGTGACGACGACGTCGGGCAGGACGCACGAGAGGCGTTCGGAAACGGCGTAGACCGCCTTTCCGAGGCGGTTCCACTTCCTGCGGTTCTTCTCCAGCCCGTCGACGTTCAGGAGGATCCGCGTTCCGGAGCCGAGGAGGCGTGGCAGGCGGCAGGTGAGGGCGTTGGCCCCGTTGCAGACGAGGACGGCGTCGTACCCCTCGGCCGCCGCGTGCAGACCCGAAGTGACGCCGTGGACGACGGTATCCAGGTACTTGTGGCGAATCGTCGGGGTGAAGACGACGCGGACGCCGAGGAACGAGGAGAGCTCTTCTCCCACGCAGCCGCGCCGCGAGTAGACGGTCACGTCGTGCCCGCGCCGGGCGAGCCTCACGGAGAGCTCCTCGGCGAGCGTCTCGAACCCGCCGTACGCCGCGGGGACGCCGCGCGTCCCGAGGATGGCGACCCTCACGCGTCCAGGTCCGGGATCCGGGCGCCCCCCGGGTCGGGGCCGAACCAGCGCAGGAGGGCGCGGTCGGAGACCGTGCGCCGGCCGAGGATCTCGCGCCTTTTCGCCAACAGGCGGACGCGGTTTCGCGCGAGCCAGCGAAGCGCTTCGAGAGAGGTCCGCTCCGTGGTGAGGCAGCTTCCGACGACGACGACGTCCCGCGCGAAGGTGAGCGGGAAGGTCGCCCGGAGGTGGTCCGAGCCGGCGTTGTTGACCCGGAGGAGGAAGCGGTTCTTGACCGAGTGGAGGTTCGCGAGGACGGACATCACGCGGCGTCGCTCCGGAAGGTTCCGTCGCCGGTGCCAGGCCACCGCGGCCGGCAGGCAGCGTGCGGCCCAGCCGCGCCCGCGGAGGCGCCAGGCGAGGTCCACGTCCTCGCGGTAGACGAAGAAGTCGTCGTCGAACCAGCCGGTCGAGATCTTCACGTCCTCGAGCGCCGCGACCCTGTAGAGCGCGACGCACCCCGATACGCCGAAGATCTCGGCCGGACGGTCCCACCGTCCCGTGTCGGGCTCGCCCGCTCCGACGTCGAAGTGCCTTCCGCTCCGCGTCATCCGGATTCCGGCGGTGTCGACGACGGTCGACGGCACGAGATCCGGCCCGTCGGCCCGCAGGATCTTGCCGGTCATGGCGCCCACCCACTCGCGTCCGGGGCGGAGTGCGTCGGCGAGGAGCGTCTCGAGGTAGTCGGGGGCGAGGACCACGTCGGCGTTCAGGACGAGGACCCACTCGGCCCCCCGCTCGACGGCCTTTCCGATCCCGACGTTGTGTCCGCCGGTGAAGCCGAGGTTCTCGCGCGAGGCGACGATCTCCATCGGCACCGGGGCGAGCTTCTTCGCCGCGGCGAGGGACGCGCGGGTGCCGTCCTCGGAGCGGTTGTCGACGGCGACGAGCTCGAAGTCCCGGTACGTCTGGGCGAAGAGCGTGGGCAGGAGGCGCTCGGTGTCGCGGGATTCGTCGTGCGTCACGAGGGAGACGAGGACGCGTGCCATTCAGTCCCTCTCCGGCAGGAGCGCGCTCGTGAAGCCGAGGCCGAGGAGGCCCCTCAGGACGCGGAGGTAGGCGCGGGCGGCTTCGGGACGAGGGTGGTCTCCACGGACGACGGGCAGGAGCGCGAGGCGCAGGAGCGCCCCCGCGGCGAGGACCGCTCGGGCTCCCGCACGGACCGGGAGCCCCGCATGCCGACGGAGGTACCGGAGGAGGTTCCTCGTGTAGAGCGGAAGGTAGTCGTCGTAGGGGAGCGCGCGCATCGTGATGCCGCCGACGTGGCTCGCGCGAGCCGCGGGGACGAAGCGGATACGGTACCCCGATTCGAGGATCTTCGCGCAGAGGTCCACGTCCTCGAACCAGGCCGGGGCGAAGGCGGGGTCGAATCCTCCGATCTCGGCGAAGACCGAGGCGCGGACGAGGAGCGCGGCGGCCGCGGGCTGCTCGACGTCGAACGCAACGCTCCGGTCCCTGTCGAGATAGCGCTCGCGGAGGAAACCCCGGTTGCGGGGGAAGAGACGGTTCACGAGAAAGGCCTCCCGGGCGAGAGATCCGAGAGAGGGGAGGCGGCGAAGCTGGAACTCTCCCTGGCCGTCCCCCTCGAGCGCGGGGGCGGCGGCCGCGATCCGGGGGTCTGCGTCGAGCTCGGCGAGGAGGGCCTCGAGCGAGGCCGAGCCGTCGAGGAGGGCGGCGTCGGGGTTGAGGAAGAGGAGCGTCTCCGCGGGCGGAAGGCCGGCGACCTCGCCGGCGCCGAGGTTGCACGCGGGGCCGAATCCCCTGTTCTCTCCCAGCCGCACCACGACGGCCCCGGCCCGTTCGGCTTCGGACGCCGAGCCGTCCTTCGAGGCGTTGTCGACGACGACGACCCTGGCAGGAGAAGGGACCGACGCGGCCGCCCGGCCGACGATCCCTTCCGAGTTCCAGGAGACGACGACGGTCCTCACCGTAGCCAGGCTGGCCTTTGCGCGGGAGAGACCGTCACTCACTCGGGCAGCCCCGGCAGGAGCGGGAGGGGCCGGCGCGCGGCCCGGTCTTCCGCCCAGGTCGCGAGCAGCTCCCGGGCGGCACCCGCCACCGCCCGTAGAGCCCGCAGCCGGCCGACGTCGAAGGCGGCGTCCCGGAGGGCCGGAAGCGGCAGGGGATGAAGCAGGAGCGTTCGAAGGCGCGCCGGAGCGGACAGGTTGCGCCGGAGGGTCCGGACGCGGTTCTGGAGCAGGAGACGCCACTTCAGCTCGGGACTGCGGCGACCGGTGGCCGAGCCGACGTGGCGCGCTCTCGCGGCGGGGACGCACGCGAATCGACCTCCGGCACGCAGGAGGCGCAGGGCCAGATCGGCGTCCTCGTACCAGGCGAAGAACGACCCGGCGAACCCCCCGGCGCGCTCGAAATCGCTGCGCCGGAAGACCGGGGCCGTCCCGGAAACGCCGGAGACCGGGAACGGCGGCGCGTCCGCCCGTGGGGGCGGACCGCCGTGCCCGAGCTGGATCGCCTCGCGGCGCCGGTTCCAGCCGATCCCGAGTCCGTCGACGAGCCCTCCCCCGGCGTCCAGGACGACGCCCTGGACGGCGGAGAGGCCCGGGTCGGCCTCGAGCGCCGCGACGCAGGCGGCGAGGTAGCCCGGTTCGAGGACGGCGTCGTTGTTGACGAAGGCAACGTACGGAAGGGCCTTCATGCGGGCATCGACGGCCCCGGCGTTCGAGGCGGGAGAGAAGCCGCGGTTCGTCCCGAGGGGCAGGACGAAGACACCGTCCCGGCGGGCGAGCCGCTGAAGCTCGTCCGGCTCGGAGCCGTTGTCGACCACGAGGATCCGCGCCGCCCCCTGCCCGTCGAGGGCGTCGAGGCAGGCATCGAGGAGTGCTCCCCCGTTCCAGTTCACGACGACGACCCCGGCGGGGAGCCTCTCCATCCGGGGGATTATCGGCGGCGCCGTAGAATTCGCCTCCCATGCTGGCACGAGACTTCCTCCGCACGCACTTCGCCGAGATGCCCCACCTCCTCCGGAACCGGACGTTCGACGCCGGGTCCCTGGCGCGGTGGGGGGAGCTGGACGCCGAGCGCCGCCGGGTCCTGACGGCCGTCGAGGCCATGAAGGCCGAGCGGAACACCCTTTCGGCCGAGGTCGGCCGGAAGAAGAAGGCGAAGGAAGACGCCACGGCCGAGATGGAGCGGGCGAAGGAGCTCGGCGTCTCCGTCGCGGCGCAGGAAAAGAGGGTCGAGGAGATCGAGGCGGAGTTCTTCGCGATCGAGCAGGCGCTCCCGAACGTCCCGCACGAGAGCGTTCCGGAGGGGGAGGACGAGACCGGGAACGCCGTCCTGAAGACGTGGGGCGAGCCGGGGGTCTTCTCCTTCACACCGAAGCCTCACTGGGAGCTCGGCACGGCCCTCGGCATCCTCGATTTCGAGCGGGCGGCCAAGGTGACCGGAGCGCGGTTCACGGTCCTCTCCGGCGAGGCCTCCCTCCTCTCCCGGGCCCTCATCGCGTTCATGCTCGATCTCCACACGCGCGAGCACGGCTACCGGGAGGTCCTGCCGCCGTTCATCGTGAACGCCGCGTCGCTCTTCGGGACCGGCCAGCTCCCGAAGTTCGAGGCGGACCTCTTCCGCCTGCAGGGGACCGACTGGTACCTCGCCCCGACGGCCGAGGTCCCCGTCACGAACCTCCACCGCGACGAGGTCCTTCGGGACGACCAGCTCACGATCTCCTACTGCGCCTACACGCCCTGTTTCCGGGCCGAGGCGGGAGCGGCGGGGAAGGACACCCGGGGGCTCATCCGGCAGCACCAGTTCGACAAGGTCGAGCTCGTGAAGTTCACGCGCGCCGAGGATTCGGCCGAGGCGCACGAGAAGCTGACCCGGGATGCCGAGACCGTTCTCGAGCGGCTCGAGCTGCCGTACCGGCGCGTCGTCCTCTGCCGGGGGGACATGGGATTCTCCTCGGCGAAGACCTACGACCTCGAGGTCTGGCTCCCGGGCCAGAACGCCTACCGCGAGATCTCCTCCTGCTCGAACTTCGAAGCGTTTCAGGCGCGGAGGGCGGCGATCCGCGTCAAGCGGACGGGAGCCGACGGGAAGGGCCGAAACGAGTACGTCCACACGCTCAACGGGTCGGGACTGGCGGTGGGTCGGACTCTCGTCGCGATCCTCGAGAACTTCCAGCGGGCAGACGGGTCGGTGGCGATCCCGGCGGCCCTCCGGCCGTACTGCGGGGGGCTCTCGGAGATTCGACGCCCGTCCTGCTAAACTCCTTTTCCCGCGGGAAGCGGACAGGTGGGTGAGCGGCTTAAACCAACGGTTTGCTAAACCGTCGTAGGCCTTAAAAGCCTACCGGGGGTTCAAATCCCCCCCTGTCCGCCAGTTCCTCCGCCGGAGGAGTGGCCGAGTGGTTTAAGG
>CALBDV010000496.1 GCA_937927565.1 uncultured Holophagales bacterium | reverse complement strand
GCGAGGAGCCAGTCGACGATCCGCTGGTCGATGTTGTCGCCGCCGAGGTGCGTGTCGCCGTTCGTCGACTTGACCTCGACGACGCCCTCGCCCACTTCCAGGATCGAGATGTCGAAGGTGCCGCCGCCGAAGTCGTAGACGGCGATCGTCTCGTTGTGCTTCTTGTCGAGCCCGTAGGCGAGGGCCGCGGCCGTCGGCTCGTTCACGAGCCGCTCGACCTTCAGGCCCGCGATCTGGCCGGCGTCCTTGGTCGCCTGGCGCTGGGCGTCGTTGAAGTAGGCCGGAACGGTGATGACGGCCCGGTCCACCTTCTCGCCGAGGTGGGCCTCCGCGGCCTCCTTCAGCTTCGTCAGGATCTGGGCGGATATCTCGGGGGGAGACATCTCCTTGCCCCCCTGCATCACGCGCGCGTCCCCGTTGGCCGACCGGACGACCTTGTAGGGGACCATCTTCATCTCTTCGTTGACCTCGTCGAAGCGGCGTCCCATGAACCGCTTGATCGAGTAGACGGTGTTCTCCGGGTTCGTGACGCCCTGCCGCTTGGCGACCTGCCCGACGAGCCGCTCTCCCGACTTCGTGACGGCCACGACGGACGGGGTCGTCCGCCCACCCTCGGAGTTGGCGATGACCTCCGCCGAGCCTCCCTCCAGGACAGCCACGACGCTGTTCGTCGTCCCGAGGTCGATGCCGATGATCTTGCTCATCCTGATTCCCTCCGGGTCCTGCAGGGACCCACCAAGGAATCTAGGATATTAGCGCGGTACTGTCAAGTCACCGAAAGCAGAAATCTTCATCAGGGGTGAAGACTTTTCACAAGTTACTTGATGACAATGATTTCCTTGCCGCCACCCGCCTGGATCTCCCCTGAGTCTCCCGTTCCCTGGGCGACGTGGGCGAAGAAGAGATCGGTGTCGGTCTTTCCTTCGGCGTCGAACCCGGCCAGGTAGTACTTCCCGGTGTCGTTCTGGAGGATGTACCGGTAAGGCCGCCCCCAGGGGTCGATGAGGTCGCCCGGCGCCAGGAGGCCCGAACTGGCGATCGCCGCAGGGGACTCCGGAAAACGGCCCTGCGTCAGGTAGAAGGCGTCGATTGCCTCCGACATCCGCCGGAGACGGGACAGGGATACGGCCTTCTGGAACCCCTCCACGGCCGCCACGCGCCGCGGCGGGAACGTGAAGACGTTCACGGGGTTTCGGGATTGAAGCCTCAATCCCGCCAGGAGGATCACAACGAGGACGAAACCGACGAAGACCGATGCGATCGGCAACCTCGGGCGGACCGAGGGCATTTCGACCGAGAAGGTCCCGGTCTCGTCGACGAAGCCCGTGCGGCGCGCCTCCTCGATGAGCCCCCGGCTGAGAAGCTCGTAGAACGCCTTGGAGCCCTCGAAATCCGAGAGGAACGTCCGGTCGACGATGTCGCTGATCGTCCGCCGCCCGTCGACGAGCTCGTAGACCGCCCACTCGGCCTTGGATATGCGGATCGGACCGTCCCGCCTCTCCCGGGTCCTCGCGAACGTCGCTTCCCCGATCTCCTCGATGTCGTCGGCTCCCTCGGCCGGCTCCACCCGCTGCCCTACGGCCACCCTCTGGTAGACGAGCTCGGGGGACCGGACGACCTTCTGGATGATCGGCCACTCGTCGACCATCCTCGCCCCCTCCATCAGGAGGCTCTCGACCTGGATCGGACGGAAGTACTCGTGGTCGTAGTCGATCCGGTCCTGCTGGTCGAAGACGTACTCGGCGTCGGTCCACCGGAAGAGGCCGTAGGCGATCTTCTTCACCTGCGCGTCGAGCCCGGCCCGCAGCTGGTCGGCGTCGCAGAAGCCGTTCTTCAGGAGGATGAAGCCGAG
>CALBDV010000495.1 GCA_937927565.1 uncultured Holophagales bacterium | reverse complement strand
GAAGGACGGTCTCCGAACCGCGACCTGCTGCTCCGTGCGGGGGGGCGTCATGACCGGGATAGTAGCTTCGTCGCGAGCGCCGGCCCGAGGTTCGGGGTGCATTCGCGGCCGTCCTTCGATCGTGGGGCATTCGGGGCTCCGAGAGAGCTCGGGCCCTCACCCCTCGTCGCCGCGAAGCCTGCAGCCCCGGGGTCAGCCCGCGGCGCGGGTTGCTTCGCCGTCCCCTCGGGCAGGCGCCAGGGGCTCGACCGCGTACTCGCTCTGGACGAGACCGCTCGGGAACTGGCGCGTCGCGACGTGCCGGAGCGGGATGTCCCGGTCCACCGCGCCGAAGAGGGGAATCCCCGCGCCGATGAGGACCGGGACGCGGGAGATGACGAGGCGCTGGACGAGGCCCGCCCGCAGGAAGGCCTGGATCGTGGCGCCGCCGTCCACGTAGACGTGCCGGAACCCGCGGGACGAGAGCTGCGAGAACACCTCGGGCGGCGTTCCCCAGACGCGCTCGACGATCGCACCGTCCGGGGGTGGAGGAAGCGGGCGGCTGCTGAGCACGAAGACGGGCCTCGGGCCGTACGGCCACGTCGGAAACGGCAGGACGACCTCGTAGGTGTTGCGCCCCATCACGAGCGCGTCGACCGTGGAGAGGAACTCCTCGAAGCCGTGCGGCTCGGGCTCGACGCCGCCAGGCGAAAGGAAATCGAACGTCCCGTCCGGCCGCGCGATGAAGCCGTCGAGGCTCGTGCCGACGAATACGGACGCTCTCATGGAGGCTTCCTCCTGGCCGGGAATCGAAGATGGCGAAACTGCCCGCACGGGGCGCCTGGCTCCCGGAGCCGAGCGCCGCTCCGGCGCGCGTCAGGTTGCCAGGCCCTCCAACCGTCCCGGACGACGGTGGCCAGCTCGGACTTTCCGCCGGGCTTCAGCCGCCCCACGATCTCGCGCAGGCGCTGGCCTCGCCAGAAGCCGAAGAGGACGCGATGCTCTTCGGCGCGGATGAGGAGCACCGGCCCGTTCGACAGGTAGACGAGGTGCCCCCACTGGACGACTTCGTCGAGCCGCGCACTGGCGACCACCGCGGCCCGAAGGCCCTCCACCGTCTCGCGTCGCCACCCGGAGAGGTCCTCGACGTACGAATCGGGGCTCGTGGCCGGCGCGGACTTCTTCGTCGGCTCCGCCTCCCGACGAGGAAGGCTATCAAGTCGGGCACCTCCTCGACCCACGGCAGCTCGTGGCCCCCGCAAACGGCCGCTCTCGTCGGTCAGCCGCGTCGGGCCGCCTCGATCGCGGCGATGTCGATCTTCCTCATCTGCATCATCGCTTCGAAAGCGCGCCCGGCTGCGGCGCGATCGGAGTCGGTAATGGCTGCGATGAGCGCGCGGGGCGTGATCTGCCACGACAAGCCCCACTTGTCCTTGCACCAGCCGCAGGCGCTCTCTTCGCCACCGTTGCCCACGACCGCGTTCCACAGCCGGTCGGTCTCCGCCTGGTCGTCCGTCGCGACCTGGAACGAGAACGCCTCGCTGTGTTTGAACGCCGGGCCACCATTCAGGCCGAGGCAAGGGATGCCCATCACGGTGAACTCGACCGTCAGGACGTCGCCCTGCCTGCCTGACGGGAAATCGCCGGGCGCGTAATGGACGTTTCCCACCGAGCTGTCCGGGAACGTCTCGGCGTAGAAGGTCGCGGCGTCCAGCGCGGTGCCGTCGTACCAGAGACAGATCGTGTTCCTGGGTACCATCTTCGTCCTCCTCTCGGGATCGTTACGTGAGTCGAGCAGCACGGGCTCGCGCAGCGGCCTGAAGAACGCCCGACGGCTCGCCCCTCGGCTCGTGCCGCGTCGCGGTGCTCAGACCCGAAGGAGCCCGCGGAAACCCCTCGCGGCGTAGTACGACTGCGCGCCGTTGTGATAGACGAACACCCTTCCATAGCGCCGGTCACAGAAGAGGGCTCCGCCGAGTGCCCTGACGTCCGGCGGAGTCATGACCCAGCTCGAGGTCCTGGTGTCGAACTCGCCGAGGCGCTGGAGCTCTCGGTACTGCTCCTCGGTCAGGAGGTCGATTCCCATCGCCGCGGCCATCTCGACGGCGCTGTTCTCGGGCCTGTGCTCCTTGCGAGACCTCAACGCCTCGCCGTCGAAGCAGACACTCCTGCGTCCGGCGGGGCTCTCTTCGGAGCAATCGCAGAACGTGTACTGGCCCGTCACCCCGTCATGGGCGATCACGTCCGGCTCGCCGCGCGTCGACTCCATCGCGAGGAGCGCCCCGAGGGCCGGGAGATTCCCTTCGAGCCTTACGCCGACATCCGCCCAGGCGAGTCCCGGATGACGGTGCATGTTCTCCTCGAACCGTACCTTCAGTGCGTGCAGCAGCTCGTCTCGTTCGTGCTTCTTCATGGCGTTCCGGGTCTCATCGTAATGGTCTGGAGGCGGTGGTGCCAGCCGTCGTGCCTGACCGACGCACCGGCGGCGCGCAGGGCCGCAGCATGGGAGGCCTGCTGCGTCCTCCACGCGCATGAGCACCTCGTCGGGAAGAGCGGACGGAGAGGGGGCCTGACGTCTGGCCGGCGCGCCCGCGGTCACCATCGCCTGTCCTGAGTGCGAACGCCCCCGTGGGCCCGGTTCCGCACATCTCTAGGGCGACACGGCGTGGTCCCGCACCCTCGCCGGCCTCAGGTACACGAGAGCGAGCAGCAGGACCGCCTGCAACACCAGCCCGAGCATCTTCGGGTTGATCTCCCGGAAGTTCACGAAGAGTGCGGCGTGCAGGGCCAGGTAGACGGCGAGCGACGCGTGTCCCCACCGCCGACGAGCGATGGCACCCACGGCTCCTGTTGCCAGCACGATCCCCATTGCGAGTATGTAGACGAAGTACCCCGGGACACTGAACGGTACGATCTGTCTGTCCGCGCGCGCTTCCATGAACTCCCTGACCTCCGAAACCGCATCCGCCAGCTCCGCGAAGTCGATCCTCTCCATTGACTGGGCGAGTAATGCTCCTCCGACGCCGACGCGAATGAGCCCGTATCCGAGAAGGAGAATCGCTATGGAGAGTCCCGGAATTCGCCGCATGTTCCCTTCCGTCACTTGTGACACGTAACCTTCTCCCGGGCAGCGTCTGCTCTGAGCGC
>CALBDV010000494.1 GCA_937927565.1 uncultured Holophagales bacterium | reverse complement strand
GAGTTCTACCGCGAGCCGCGGATCCTCGACTACGCCAAGCGGATGGGAATCCGCCTCGTCGACCTCGGGAACGGGGAAACGCTGGCGGTCTAGCGCCCCGCCGCGACGCGCTCGACCCAGTCTTCGACGACGAGGCGCGCTCCCGTGGAGACCTGCCGGAACCGGCAGCCGAAGCCGGGCGGGTCGTCCCCGTGCCTGACGACGAGCGCCTCCCCGGTGATGATCCTGCCGGAGGCGTCGCCCGGCAGGGAGAAGGAAACCTCCAGCCGCGCGCCGATCGGATGGCGCTGGCCGGTCTCGACGTAGAAGCCGGTCCTGGAGAGGTTCACCAGGCGGACGTCGAAGGTGTCGCCGTCGCGCCAGAGGGTGACCGGGGCGTCGAGAGAGACCCGCGTTTCGGTCCGCTCGACGATCGGGAGGAACCGCTTCACCTCGGCCAGGAACGTCGGCTCGTCGATCGGCTTCCTCAGGAAGTGGTTCGCGCCGGCGCGACGGGCCTCGTCCTCCATCTGCATCGAGGTGAGGACGATGACGGGGATGTGCGACGTGACGGCTTCGGATTTCAGGATGCGGCAGGCCTGGATGCCGTTCATCTCGGGCATCTCGATGTCGAGGACGACGAGGTCGGGCTTCTCTGCGCGGGCCACGCGGATGGCCTCGAGGCCGGTCGAGGCGGTCAGGAGCTGGCACTCGGCGCGCGAGAGGAACGTGGCTTCCAGGTCGAGGAAGCTCCTCATGTCGTCGACGAGCAGAATCTTGTGCATCGAAGCGGTACGCCCTCGCTCTCCGGAGTTTACCCTCCGGCTCACCAGGCGAGGCGAAGGCCCGCGGCGAGGGTCCGGCCCGGGAGAGGAACCCCCGGCACCTCCTCGTAGCGGACGTCCCCGAGGTTGTCGCCCTCGACGTAGACCTCGAGGATGTTCCCCTCGAGGAGAGCGGTGCCGAGGCGGGCGTCGAGGAGGAGGACCCCCTCGTCGAACGACGGGCGGTCGAAGTACGACACGCGGGCGAACGCATCGATGCGGAAGGGGAGGCGTGCTTCCGCCAGGAGGTCCCACTTCACGCGGAGCGGGTCGAGGACGTAGCGCCCCTCGGTCGCGCCCGCCGCGGCCTGGAGCTCCTCGAGGTCGGCGGAATAGAACGCGGCGCGCAGCGCGAGGCCGGTCAGGGGGGTGCGTGCGAGGACGGACGGAGCGACGGAGGCGGTCCCTTCCAGCCCCCGGGTGTCGACGGTCCTAAGGTTGGTTGCCCGGTAAGGCTCGGCAGGGGATGACCGGACGAAGTCGATCAGGTCGGTCCCGTGGCGATGGAAGGCGACGGCGTCGACGGTCACGGCTCCGGCGTCCCACGCCAGCCCGGCCTCCACGTTCGTCGCCTTCTCGGGGCGCAGGTCCGGGTTCCCGATCGTCTGCGGGTCGACGTAGTAGAGCTCGGTATACGTCGGGACGCGGAAGGCGGTGCCGACGGATGCCCGGGCCCGGACTCCCGCGCCGAGCGCGACCCAGGCGGCGAGCTGGGGCGAGACCCTCGAGCCGTAGTCGTCGGTGGCGTCGGCGCGGAGGCCGGCGCGGAACCCTCCGGCGGCGGGGGCCGCCGTCGAGAACGGCCGTCCGAGCTCCACGAAGGCGGCTCGGCGCCCCCGGGCGTGATCGCCCAGGTTCGTGGAGTCGATCGAGTCGCGTCCCGCCTCCGCCCCGACGGCGAGAGTCCCGCCGAGGAGCGGCCTGCGCGCCACGAGGCGGAAGGTCGTCCGGTCCGTTTCGTGGAGGTTGCGGTAGAAAGCCGGGTTCGACCGCTCGAGAATGAAGTCGTCGTGGTGGCGGCGCACGGATGCGGACGGAGCCAGCGACCAGCCGCCGCCGAGCAGGAGGTCCGCCGAGAATCGGAGGCTGCGGGTCTGCGTCGCCTCCTGCTGGTTCGGGTATCGAGTTCCGTAGAACGCATACGCTCCGAACGCGCGGCTCGCGGTCCCGCCCGCGAGGGTGACGGGACCGAGAGGCGTGTCGACCTGAAGGGAGGCGCGCAGAGCCTCCGTCGCGTGCTCGCGGTCGTTGCGAAAGCCGCTCGATTCGGAGCGGGCGCCGTCGACGGAAACCGTCACGCCGTCGGTGATCCTCGTCGCGAGACGGAGGCTTCCCGCGTCGAGGGAGTGGGAGCCGTGGACGTACCGGCCCTCGACCTGGGCGCGGGCCTTCCCGAGGCCTCCCCCGCGCGTCACGATGTTGATGACGCCGCCGACCGCCTCCGATCCGTAGAGCGCGGAGGCGGTGCCGTAGAGCACCTCGATCCGCTCGATCGCGTCGGCGGGGACGTCGAGGTCCAGGGTGTGGTGGTTCGTCTGCGGGTCGTTCACCGGCTCGCCGTCCACGAGGACGAGCGTGCCGTTGTAATCGGCGCCCCGGAGGGAAACGTCGGCCTGGACCCCTTCCGGTCCACGCCTCCTCACGTCGACCGACGGGAGGTAGCGGAGGAGCTCGGTCAGGGAGCGGGCCGGGAGCCGCTCGATCTCCTGCCGCGTCAGGACGGCGACCGTCGAGGCCTCGGTCTCGACGCCCGCCCTGGAGGCGACGACGGCGACTTCCGCCTTCACCGGGGCCGGCGCCTTCTCCTCTTCCGGCAGCTGGGCGGCCGCGAGCGGCGCGACGAGGAGGAGCGCCACCACGAACGGAAACGGACGGCTCATTCCGGCGGAGGATAGCCGGGTGGACGAGGGTGAGCTCGCGTTAGTCTTCGGACATGCGCGATCCCCGTCTCGCCCCCGTCCTCGCGATCCTGGTCCTCGTCTCCGCTTCAGAGGCGGTCGCCGCGGAGAAACCGAAGCCGCGCGTCGTCCTCGTCGAGGCCGACGGGCGGGAAGAAGAGCTGTCGGCGTTCGTCGCACGCTTCGAATCGGAGCTGTCCGACGCCGGCAAGCTCACGTTCTCCGACGCGCGCCTCTCCGGAGCGACGCTCGGTGCGCTCGTGGCCGAGCCCGATGGGGAAGCGGGCCGCGCCTTTCGCGCGGAGTGGCCGGGGGAGACGTGGCTGGCCGTTTCCCTGTCGCCCTGCCGCGTCGAGGTCAGTCAGGTGCGCTACACCGACACGACCCCCGAGGGCTACCGCTTCGAGCGAGTCGTCCAGAACGTCCGGGTCGATTGCCCGACGTCGCTCCGCCTCGTCGACGCGGCGACGGGGAAGGAGGGGAAGCCCCTCGCCGTCACCGGCACCGCGAGCTACAGGAGAACCGAAGGGGAAGAGGAGGAGTCCTCGGAGCTCGAAGGGACGCGCGACGCTGCGAAGAAGGCGGCAAAGAAGCTCGCGTCCCTGCTCAAGAAGTGACCGTCCGACCGTCCCGGATTCGCCAGGTGTGGGGTCTTCCCTCCGGGGCGCGAATCCTGAGACGACGTGTCGTGCGAGCGGCCTTCACGTCTGCAGGGCTATCCTTCCCTGTTCGGTCGCCCGGTACGTGGCGACCGCGATGGGAAACCTCATGCGCATCCGTCTCCTTCAGGCTGTCCCGGTCCTCGTCTTCCTTGTCGCCTCAACGGTTGCGGTCTCGCTCGACGTCGTGACGCTCCCGGCGGGAACCGGGGTCGGTGCGCTGGCCGTGGCGGCCGACGGAACCGCCTGGTTCTCGGCGCAGTTCTCCGGCGCCGTCGGCCGCGTGAACCCGTCCGGGCGCGTCGAGGTCTTCGAGTTCCCTTCGAGAGGTACCCAGCCGTTCGGGCTCGCCCTTCAGACCGATGGCACTGCCTGGGCCGCGGACCTCGCCGGTGAGCGCCTCGGGCGAGTGGGCCTCGACGGCAAGGTCACGGAGGTCCCGCTCTCGAGGGCGGGCGGCGAGCCGACGGGAATCTCGGTGGCCGGAGACGGGGTGGTCTGGTTCACGCTTCCCGCTGCGAACCGCGTGGGACGGAGGGCGGCCGACGGGACGGTCCGCGAGTTCGCCCTTCCCGAGGGGAGCGAGCCGACCGGGATTGCCGTCGGCCGCGACGGCGTTGCGTGGGTCGCCGAACGGCGCGGGAACCGGATCGTGCGCGTTTCCGCGGAAGGGGAGCTCACCGCCTGGCCCATCTCGACGCCCAACGCGCAACCCGATGCCGTGGCGCTCGCGCCGGACGGGAGCCTCTGGGCCACACTGACGAACGTGAACCGGCTCCTGCACGTATCGCCGGACGGATCGCAGAAGGAGTACCGCGTCGAGGCGGCCCCGCTCGGGGTCGCCGTCGGGAAGGACGGCGCAGTCTGGTTCGGTGCGCCCGGTGCCAGGAGGTTGGGCCGTCTCGATCCGGACACGAAGAAGACGACGTGGACGGAACTCCCGGAATCGCCGATGGCCCTCGCCATCGGCTCCGACGGCTCGATCTGGGTCGCACTCGGCTCCGGCGACAAGCTCGCGAGGATCGTTCCGAAGGCCTGAAGCCGGCAACCCGGATTCGTACTTTTCTCGCTTCTGCCCCTTGACAGGAAGCGCTTCGGTTTCTAGATTACCTACCGGTCGGTAGCTCCCCGCGGTTACAAGGGGGCGGCGGTCCGGAGGTCCATTCCCGATGCACGAACAACCTGGTGAAGTCTCTGTACGACAGAGACTTATGGACTCTGCGGTGCTCCTCTTCACGAACCGGGGCTACGCGGCGACTTCCGTGCGAGAAATCGTCGAAATGGCCGGGGTTACGAAGCCCGCCCTCTACTACCACTTCGACAGCAAGGAGGGGATCTACCTCGCGATTCTCGACGACCTCGTGAAGATCGCCGACGAGGGGATCGCCGCGAGCCGGGTCGCGAGCGGAACGGCGAGGGAGCGCCTCGAGGGGTTCCTCCTGGGGATCTACGAGCTCTTCGAGACGAGGAAGGCGTGGGTCCGGATGATCAACGCCGTCTTCTGGGGACCGGCCCAGGGAGTTCCGCCGTTCGACTTCGAGACTTTTCACACGAAGCTGCTGAACGTCATCTCGGAGATCGTCACGGAAGGGATCGCCTCGGGCGAGCTCCGCGCCGCGGAACCCTATGACGTGACCCTCGCCCTGATGGGCGTCCTCTCTTTCAACATGGACCTCACTCTCGCGCACCCGGAGCTCGGCCTCGGCAAGGACGGCCTCCGCCGCGTCCTCGACCTCCTCTTCTCGGGCCTCGCCGAGCCCACACCCCCACCCATGAACCAGGAGACACCGCGATGAATCGCTCGATCGCCGCCGTCCTTCCGGCCATCCTCATCCTCGCCGTCGCCGGCTGCGGCAAGACCGCAGACGGCAAAGCCTCTCCTGACGGGAGCCGGCCCCCCGTCGCCGTCGAAACTGCGAAGGCCAGCCCGTCCGAGCTCGAGGAGACCGTCGACGTCGTCGGCACCCTGACGGCCCGGAGCGAGGCCGACGTGAAGACCGAGTACTCCGGAACGGTCGTCGAGGTCTTCGTCACACAGTGGGTCCACGTGAAGGCCGGCACGGCGCTCGCCCGTCTCGACTCGAGCGAGATCGACGCCGCCGTCCAGGCGGCCCGCGCCACGGCGCTCCAGGCCGAGGTCGCCTCGCAGCGGGCGGCGCGCGAGCTGGAGCGGACCGTGAAGCTGAAGGAGGCCGGCCTCGCGACGCAGCAGGGCCTCGACGAGGCCAAGTCGGTCGAAGAGGCCGCCCGGGCCGGCGCCGCTGCCGCGAAGGCGCAGCTGGCCATGGCCCAGACCCGCCTGGCGAAGGCCGTGGTCCGCGCCCCGATCGACGGCGTCGTCGCCCTCCGGAACGTGAACGTCGGCGACTACGTGGAGAACATGGGGAACCCGCCGCCGATGTTCCGGGTCGTCGACAACCGGGTGCTCGAGCTCACCGCGAACGTCCCGTCCGCCCGGATGTCCGCTCTGAAGGTCGGCCAGCCGTTCGCCTTCACGAGCGACGCCCTGCCGGGCCGGACGTTCTCGGGCAAGGTCTCGTTCATCAACCCCGCCGCCGACGAGGCGAGCCGGACGGTGAAGGTGAAAGCCGAGGTCCCGAACACGGACCAGGCGCTGAAGACGGGGCTCTTCGTGAAGGGGCGGATCGTCACCGGAAAACGCGCGGGCGTCCTCGTCGTTCCGCGCTCGGCGCTCGTCTCCTGGGACACCCTGACGGGGAAGGGCTCCGTCTTCGTCGTGGACGGCGGCGTCGCCAGGCGCGTCGACGTCGAGACGGGGGCGGCCCCCGGCGACCGCGTCGAGGTCGTGAAGGGGCTCGGGGCGGGGCAGGAGGTCGTGACCCGCGGCGGCTTCAACCTCCGCGAGGGCGACAAGGTCCTCGTCTCGAAGGAGGCCTGAGCCGTGTTCCTGTCCGATCTGTCGATCAAGAGGCCCGTCTTCGCGACGGTCCTCATGCTCGCGCTCGTCACGCTCGGCGTCTTCTCCTACAGGCGCCTCGCGATCGACATGTTCCCCGACGTCGAGATCCCGGTCCTCTCCGTCATCACGCAGTTCCCGGGCGCCTCGCCCGAGACGGTCGAGCGCGAGGTGACGAAGAAGCTCGAGCAGGCGG
>CALBDV010000493.1 GCA_937927565.1 uncultured Holophagales bacterium | reverse complement strand
CAGGAAGAATGCGCCTATTCCCGTTCTAAGTAAACAGTATTGGGCCTAACCCCGGGCAGCTCGAGCTGTCCGCTCGACTTCCGGAGCCGTGCCCTCCCGAGATTCAAGGCCGCCTCGCTCTCCCTTCCGTTCGGCCCTTCCCGGTTCCCTCCGGTACTACGGCCTCTGCTGACTCCTCGCTCCGCCGGCTTCCACGACGTCGCCCCTTCAGGCGCGATGCGAGGCCTCCCCAGATAAGAGCCTCCACCTTCCCCGCACAACCGCCGGATCTACGCCGCTTCCCTTTGGTCACGGGAGCTTTGCGATCATTCGCTCGCTCGCCCCGGGAAACTTCGCCTCATATCCGATTTCTGTTCGTCGGCTCGCGGGTCTCGCTCCACGCTTCTTTCAGACGGTCGCTCGCGCTTCCGCCCTTGCGCTTCGCTCGGGTCGGTGTGACCTCCTTCCCACGGGTGCTCCCCCCGCTGGCGGTGGCTCGTGCTGGGCATACGAACAAGGAAGCCGCCGTTCCCGGCGGCTTCTAAGTCCTTTAGATTGAGTGGTCGGGACGGCGGGATTCGAACCCGCGACCCCTTGAACCCCATGCGACACCTCCGTCCACTGACAGCTGTAACTGGCCATATATCATGAATTTACGCTGGGGTGAGGCGCCGCCCGGACTATCCGCAGACGGCATCGGACCACGAAAGTAGATACCTCGAGCTCTCCCTAACCGACGCTGAACGACGCGCCTGCAACTTGCGTTCGGCCCCCGCAGGAAGGATCCAACAGGACGGCCAGCGATCTTGAGAGACAATCGCCATGGGAGTCCAAAGAGATGGCGTCACGGTCGGTAGTTGTCGCGGTTCCGGAAAAGGTCCTTCTATCCGAGAAGACCGACGAGGTGTCTTTCGCGAGGGAGCTGCAGGTCCTCGCGGCGGTCAAGCTCTACGAGTTGGGCAGGCTCTCCTCGGGCCGAGCGGCAGAGCTGGCCGGAATGAGCCGGGTCGAATTCCTCTACGAGCTGAAGCGCTACAAGACCTTCCCGCTGGAAGCCGAGCTTTCCGAGCTTGAAGGCGATGCCCGGCTCGATCACTAACACCTCTCCCCTTCTCTACCTGGGTCGGATCGGCGCTCTCGGCTGGCTTGACCAGCTCTTCGGGTCGGTCTGGGTTCCGTCGGCTGTCCTGAGGGAGCTCGACGAAGGGCGGGCACTCGGGTTCGAGGTGCCAGACACGGACAACCTGGCCTGGCTGGAGACCGTCGACCCGAAATCGACCCCCTCCGAGTGGCTGACTCTCGATCTCGGGGCCGGAGAGCTCGCCGCGATGGCGCTCGCCCTCGAGAACCCTCAGCGAATCCTCCTTCTCGACGATGCGCTCGCGCGGCGGACGGCCCGCGCCGCCGGCCTGACCACGTGGGGCACCCTCC
>CALBDV010000492.1 GCA_937927565.1 uncultured Holophagales bacterium | reverse complement strand
ATCCAGTTCGCCTGCGGGACCGCCTGCGGAGCCATCGTACTTTCCCCGCTAACCCGACCTCGGGAAGCGGTTGACAGCGCGCGCCGGTCCTCGTGGCCGGCGTTTCGCGTTGGAGCGTCCGTGTCGCCGTGTCTCGTCTTCGAGCCCGGGGGTTCACTCACATCCTTGCGGAGTACGCCGTGGGCGCAAAGTCTGGGTTCACTCCCACCGTCTATTCCGAAGCGGCGCATCCTGCAGGCATCGCCGCCCAGAATCAGCTCCGACTTGGCCTCGGCTGCTGGCCATCTGGGGTCTCTGCGACGAGGCGAAGCGCTTGTCAGGCGACTCTTAAACTGACCCCTTGGCGACAGTCATCCTGACCCCCCGGCGGGACTCCGAGAAGGAGGCCGGGAAGGTGGACGGGATCGGGGTAGAAGCGCTCCGGCGAGAGCCGGAGGTGGCGATGGTCGACCCGGAGGTGGTGGTGCGGATGCGCGTGCTGGCGGGCATGGGCTCGGGCAGCAAGCGGATCTCGCGGGAGGTCGGCGTCGCCCGGAGCACGGTACGTCGGTACCTTCGGGGCGGGCCGGAGGCGGAGGTCCAGGAGCGGCCGCAAGGCAGGAGTCGTTCCTGAATGTCCGGCGCCAGTAACATCAGGTCGAGCAGCTGTGAGACCCGCGCTCTCGACAGCCCCAGCAGCCGCGCCGCGTCCGCCTGGTACTTGACCTCCCCTGATTCGATAGCCCTTTGAATCCAATGCGCGAGGGCCAGCTGGCGCGCGACCATCGCCGGACGCCGGTCAGGCGCGGTGGGCTGCTCCGCCACGAACCGCTTCTCCTCCCCTTCCTGGCCCGAGAGAGCTGCCCCGCCACAACCGTCGTGCCGGAACCCGCGTCTTCCCGGGCGATCTCGGGGTCATTCACACCGCCACCTCGTAGGCCAGCTTCGTCGTCGTCGCTTTCGTCAGGTCCGTGATGATGACTTTCACCTCGTTGGCCGGCTCGTTCACCTCGACGCTCGGGACAACCTCCCGGAGAAGCCCGGCCCGGTTCTCCGGGGTCAGGACGTCCCAGATGGCGTCGAAGTCGGTCAGGCAGCTGGCGACCCAGCCGGCGTCCACTTCGAGGATGTCGAGGATCGCGATCTCGACCTCGACGGAGGACGGCCGCGCCTCGAGCCGGATGACCGAACTCGAAGAGACGCCCCTCGATCTTTGGACCTCATGGGGACGACTTCGTCGAACTCCACCCCGAAACCTGTCGTTGTGGGGGATTCGCCGCGAACGGGCCGTGGGGCTCTATCCGGAGGCCCTGCTGTGTCGGGTGTGGGCCTTCGCCCCACGTCATTCTCGGTGGCCGGCGCTGGCGCGCCCCTGGAGCCCCGCGATCCTACGAGGCGTTCCAGAGTGCTATCGACGGCCGTTCGCGTTTGAATTGAAGGGGTTGTTTCAGCGCCAATGTGTCCACTCACTCTCAAGGCGTACGATGGCGACGCGGAGAGCTCTCTATGAGGACGCGTAATCCCATCGTCCTGATCATCCTCGTCTCTGGCACGCTGTTCGCTGCGCCTTCCGCCATCGCAGAGTTCTCGCAGCAGGGGCCGAAGTTAGCGGGAACCGGCGCCTTGGGGATCGCAGATCAAGGCTTTTCCTTGTCCCTCTCCGCTGACGGCAACACGGCCATCGTCGGAGGACCCGTGGACAACAGTAGCGCTGGGGCCGTGTGGGTCTTCGCCGTCGACGCCGGGGTCGGTCTCGTCGAGGATGCCCACGCCACGGGCGGCACGATCTCGAACGTCAACAGCGAGCCGGGCGAGACGGTTCTCGTCAACGCCTCGTGGAAGAATCTTGCTGTCGCACCCTCGCCCTCACCGGCACCGCTTCCGCCTTCCTCGGCCCCGCAGGCGCGACCTACACCCTGCTCGACACGGCCGCCGGATACGGGACCATCGCTCCAGGAGCCACCGCCGACAGCTTCTCGGCGGGCGGGCCCTCCTACCACCTCTCCATCGACATCCCAGTCACCCGCCCGGCGGCCCACTGGGACGCCACCTTCCTCGAGACGTTGAGCAACGGGAGCGCTAAGACATGGACGCTCCACATCGGTTAGCCTTCTCCGATGTACCCGTCTTCGACGGCGCCTACCGCTTCGCCGAGACCCTTCTCCACAACGGCATCACCGCTGGCTGCGGCGGCGGTAACTACTGCTCCACCAGCAAAGTCGCCCGCTGGCAGATGGCCGTCTTCCTCGTGACCGCTTTCCACATCCCTTCCTCCATAGCTGGCCGGAGAGGTTCACTGATGCGTATTAGAGCGCGCTCTACTTGCCGTCGCGTTCTGTCGGCCGTCGTCTGCGGGATGTCGATCGCAGCGGGTCCTGTCGCCGCACAGTCGATAGCGGTGCTTCATTCGTTCGCAACCCAGGAACAGCTTCCCCACGGACTGATCCAGGCCAGCGACGGCAGTTTCTACGGGACAACGAGTTTTGGGGGGGCGAACGGTCTCGGCAGCGTCTTCAAGGTCACGCCGACAGGAACCCTGACGACGCTCTACTCTTTCCGAGGAGTCGACGGGTCATTCCCGCAGGCCCACGACCTCGTTCAAGGAGTCGACGGGAACCTCTATGGGACGACGTCCAGTGGCGGACCGGGCGGTAACGGCACGGTCTTTAAGATCACCCCGGAGGGCATCCTGGCGATGCTCCACTCTTTCAATGGGGTCGACGGGTCATTCCCGAATGCCAACCTCGTGCAAGGAAGTGACGGAAACTTCTACGGCACGACAGCCTTCGGCGGCGATCCAAGTTTCGGTGCCACTGGCGGTGGCACAGCCTTCAGCATCACGCCAACCGGGGCGCTGACGACGCTCCACTCCTTCTTCTCGTGGGCCGATGGAGTGCGCCCGGGCACAGGCCTCGTGCAAGGAACCGACGGGAGCTTCTATGGGACGACGACCCTGGGCGGCGCGAGCGGACACGGAACGTTCTTCAGGATGGAGCCCGACGGAATGCTCACAACGCTCCGTTCCTTTGCGGTGGACGGGGAATCGCCGAATGACGGTCTCGTGAAGGGCGCCGACGGGAGTTTCTATGGGACGACGGTCGGTGGCACGGTCTTCAAGATCACGCCGACAGGAACCCTGACGACGATTGCTTCGTCCCTAGGTCCTCCCGGCTCGAATCAACCAGAAGGCGGCGTCGTACTGGGGGCCGATGGGAACTTCTACGGAACGACGTCTGTCGGCGGAGACAACTTCGCCGGTTCGGTCTTCAAGGTCACACCAGATGGGGTGCTGACGGTACTCCATTCCTTCGCCCATGACGACGGGGCCTTTCCCCGCGCGGGCCTCGTGCAAGGAACGGACGGGAGCTTCTATGGGACGACGACTCAGGGCGGCACGGGCGGCAGCGGCACTGTCTTCAAGATCACTCCGTCGGGGGCGCTCACCACGCTCCTCTCGTTCGCAGGGAGCGAGGGGTCAGATCCGTACGCCGGCCTCCTGCAAGGAACGGACGGGAGCTTCTATGGGACGACGACTCAGGGCGGCACGGGCGGCAGCGGCACTGTCTTCAAGATCACTCCGTCGGGGGCGCTCACGACGCTTCACTCGTTCACAGGGAGCGACGGAGCAAATCCGTATGCCGGCCTCGTTCAAGGAACCGACGGGGACTTTTATGGAACGACTCCCTTCGGTGGCACGAACTCCTTCGGCACGGTCTTTAAGATCACGCCGTTGGGGGCGCTTACAACCCTTCACAGGTTCACGCATCAGGACGGGGCAGGTCCGTATGCCGGCCTCGTTCAAGGAACCGACGGAAGCTTCTACGGGACGACGACCGGAGGCGGAGACTTCCTATTCCAGAATGGCACTGTCTTCAAGATCACGCCGTCGGGGGCGCTTACGACTCTCTACTCGTTCGGGTACGACGGGGCAAATCCGTGGGCCGGCCTCGTTCAAGGAACCGACGGGGACTTCTACGGAACGACGTATCGGGGGGGTGCAAGCGGGTTCGGCACGGTCTTCAGGATCACGCCGGCGGGGACGCTGACGACGCTCTCCTCGTTTGCCGGCAGCAACGGGAGGTACCCGTACGCCGGCCTCGTGCAAGGAACCGATGGGAACTTCTACGGGACGACGAATAAGGGAGGTATGAGCGATTACGGGACGGTCTTCAAGATCACGCCGGCAGGGGCGCTGACCACGCTTCACTCCTTCGCGTATACCAGCGACGGGTCATATCCGTATGCCAACCTCGTGCAAGGAACCGACGGAGACTTCTACGGAACGACGTATCAAGGGGGAACGGGGGGCGGATACGGAACGGTCTTCAGGATTACGCCGGCCGGCACATTGGCAACGCAAGAGATGTTCCGGTTTGTCGACGGGGCAGATCCACGCGCCGGCCTAGTACAGGGAGCCGACGGGAACTTCTACGGGACTACGTCTCATGGTGGGGCCGGTCGCAGTGGGATCGCGTTCCGTCTGACGCCAGGCCCGGGGCCTTCTCCCACGGTGACAAGCGTCTCCCCTGCGAGCGGACCCGTTTGGGGCGGGACGGTCGTGACGATTTCAGGGTCGGATTTCCAGCCAGGCGCCACGGTAGTTTTCGGGGGCACGGCGGCTACCACGGTCAAGGATTTCTCGATGACGACGATCTACGCCCTCACACCTGTTCACGAGGCCGGGGCCGTGACCGTGACCGTGACGAACCCCGACTCTCAGTCGGGCAGCAGGGCGTCGGCCTTCACGTATGCGTGTTTGCTTACGACACCACTTGTCACCGCACCTTTGACCGTCGAAGCGGGCTCGCCGAACCGGACCGCGAGCGTCCCGCTCCATGCAGGCTCAACCTACTCATGGACGATTGAAAACGGCACGATCACCGCGGGACAGGGAACGAACCAAATCACCTTTACGGCGGGAGTCGGCGGAACGCCGTTGACGCTCTCCGTGACGGAGCAGAATGCGTGCGGTTCCGTGTCGGGGAACGCGACGATCACGGTCACGGCTGGCTCCGCGGTCTTCCTGCCCGTCGTCCTCGACAACGTGGCGGGCTTGGGAGGCAGCCATTACACGACAGAGCTTACGCTGGCCTCGAAGGCGACGACCGCGATCCAGATCAATCTCCTCTACACCGCCTCGGTAGGCTCGGGCACCGGTACTGTCTCCGTCACGCTAGGCCCCGGCGAGACCCGCATCATCCCGAACACCGTCGCCTTCCTGCGCTCGCAGGGCCTCTCGATCCCCACGAGCGGCAGCGTCATCGGCACCCTCTTGGCCACGTTCGATAGCTCTTCCAGCGCCCCATTCATCGGCGCGCGCACCTTCACGACCTCAGGGGGCGGCGCGTTCGGGCTCTTCTATCCGGCCGCCGCCACCACGACCACCACCGCCACGCTCGTGGGCCTCCAGCAGAACGACGCCCAGCGCTCCAACCTAGCTCTTGTTAACACCGGCGGGACACCCATTACGCTCCGCGTGCAGCTCTTCGGACCGATGGGCGAAGACCTCGGCACTCTGCTCGACCAGAGCCTTCCTCCCTACGGCTGGACGCAGATCAACCAGCCGCTCGACGGCAAGGCCGCCTCTGGACGGGCCGTCGTCTCCGAAACCGCAGGCACCTCACCCTTTACCGCCTACGCCGTGCTCAACGACGCTGTCACCTCCGACGGCTCGTTCATACCGCCTCTCATCGCGGGCGTTTCCGGTCCTGGCGATCGCCTCTTGCCGATCGTTCTCGACGTCTACGGGCTGGACGGCACCCACTACACCACTGAGCTCACGCTCGCCAACCTGACGAGCAGTCCGCTGCCGGTGACATTCGTCTATAAGGCCTCCCTCGGGAGCGGCTCGGGTCTGGCCACGCTGACGCTGGCCCCGGGCCAGCAACGGATCGTGCCGGACGCCATCGGATTCCTCCGTTTGCAGGGACTGGCCATCCCCAACGACGGCAGCAGCGTAGGCGGATCACTTCTTGCCCTGCCGCCATCCGGTACAGCGCCTTCGGCCTTCGCCGTCGGGGCCCGGACCTTCACGCCGGCCTCCTCGGGCGGCGGCACTTTCGGGCTCTACTACTCTGGGCTGACGCTCGGGGAGTTGGCCACCTCGGTGGCGTACGTCAACGGCCTGCAGCAGAACGATGCCCAGCGCTCCAACCTCGCCGTCGTCAACCGCGGCGACGCCTCCGACTCGATCACGCTGAAGGTCAGCTACTTCAACGGGGCTGGCGTTGCGCTCGGCACGCCGACGACGGTGACCCTCGCGCCCGGCCAGTGGACGCAGTTCAACCAGCCACTTCAGGTCCTCTCAGCCACCTGGGGCTTCGCCAAGATCGAGAAGACGTCCGGCAACTCCCGCTTCGTGGCCTACGGGGTTCTCAATGACGCCGTCACTTCCGATGGAAGTTACATCCCCATGAGCTTCTGAGCCCAACTAGGTAACGGAAACGTATCGATGATTAGTGGGGTGGCACCCTTCAGCATAAATGGACGTGTGCCACGCAACCGCTTCAGTCCGAAGAGGATCCGGCCTGAGAACAATTTGAAGTTCTCAGATTCTGACCAGAGATCAGTTCGCCCAGCCGACCG